>NZ_JBHVPN010000012.1:0-147649 GCF_042887255.1 Gottfriedia sp. NPDC057948 | reverse complement strand
GATATCTCAGCAGTACCTATTTTGAAGAAAGAAACACATTTACCAGTAGTTGTAGATGTTACCCATTCAACAGGTCGTAAGGACTTATTATTACCAACAGCAAAAGCAGCATTAGCAATTGGAGCAGATGCGGTAATGGCTGAAGTACACCCTGATCCAGCAGTTGCATTATCAGATTCAGCTCAACAAATGAATATCCCACAATTTGAAGAATTTATGTTTGAGTTAAAAGACTTCCGTGCAAAACTTCAATCATAAATAATATTACTTAATGAAGGATAGGCGGTGAATGCCTTGAAAAAGAACGTCCTTTTAATTGGCACTGGATTAATCGGAGGCTCAATTGCCTTGGCAATAAAAAAAGTTCATGATGTAAATATAATTGGATATGATATAAACGAAAAACAACTTGAAATTGGTAAAAGAATTCAAGTTTTAGATGAAATCTCGGTACAGCTCAAAGACTGTGCCGAGAAGGCTCATCTAATCATTTTTTCTTGTCCTGTAGAGGAATCAATAAAATATATACATAAGTTAAGTGAATATGAACTTAAGAATGATGTCATATTAACTGATGTAGGTAGTACGAAAAGTGAAATTATGAGGCATTCGAAGACTCTTACAGATAAAGGTTATTGCTTTATTGGAGGTCATCCAATGGCAGGCTCCCATAAAACGGGCATCGAGAGTGCAAAAGTTCATTTATTTGAAAATGCATATTTTATTTTGACACCAAGTAAAAATACTAAAAATGATCAAATTGATGAATTAAAAGAATGGCTTAAAGGAACAGGTTCACATTTTGTTGTAATTGATGAAGAAACACATGATCAAATTACCGGAGTGGTAAGCCATTTTCCACATCTCATTGCTTCTAATCTTGTTAAGCAAGTTAAAACCTACGCGAAGGACGAGCCTTTAGTAACAGCTTTAGCTGCCGGAGGGTTTCGAGATATTACTAGGATTGCATCAAGCAGCCCAAAAATGTGGACTGATATTGTGATTCAAAATAAAGATACATTGCTTTCATTAATTTCGAATTGGATTGATGATATGAAACAAATGTATCAGCTTGTTGAAAGCCAGGATAAAGAAGATATCTTTCATTATTTCAAGGAATCAAAAGATTTTAGAGACAACATGCCAGCAAAAGCAAATGGCGCCATCCCAAGTTATTTTGATTTGTATGTAGACGTTTTAGATCGGGTCGGTGAGCTTGCTAACATCACGACAATCTTATCGATTCACCAAGTAAGCATTACGAATCTAAGGATCATAGAATCACGTGAAGGTTTACCAGGTGTACTAAGAATAAGCCTTCAAACAGAAAATGACAGAGAGAAAGCTGAAAAATTCCTAAATGTTAATGGTTATGAGACATACATTGTTTCATAAAAAATTAAGTTTTTAGGACTTTGTCTATACACTAAAAAAGCACTTTTCAAAAGTGCTTTTTTTGGTTAAATAACGACAACTAATCAAGTCATTTGCTAATCTGGTAACTTCTCTCTGACATTTCAAATAAAAATGAATAGTCAGTCTCTTTTAAGTACCAATTTTCTGAACTTTATATTATAATTTAGTAGGTTAGGTTTTTAATTCGTTAAACATGGAGGGATATCAATGTCTCAGTTTGAAAAATCATTAGAAAAATATGCTGAACTTGCGGTAAAAAGTGGTGTTAATATCGTACCAGGACAAACATTACAAATAAATGCACCAATCGGAGCTGCAGAATTCGTTCGTAAAGTAGTAAAATTCGCTTACGAAGCTGGAGCTAAAAATGTAAACATCGATTGGAATGATGATGTAATTACTCGTACTAAATATGAACTAGCTCCTGATGAAGTTTTTGAAGAATTTCCAGGCTGGAAAGTAACAGCAATGGAAGAATTAGCTGAAAATGGCGGTGCTGTTTTATCTGTAATTTCACCAAACCCAGAATTATTAAAAGGGATCGATCCAAAACGTATTGCAAATTTTAATAAAACAGCTAGCAAAGCACTACATAATTATCGTGAATACATGATGGCTGATAGAATTCGTTGGTCAATCGTAGCTATTCCATGTGTTGAATGGGCTGAAAAAGTTTATCCAAATGAACCAATTGATAAAGCGATGGATTTACTTTGGGATTCAGTATTCAAAATTTGCCGAGTTGACAATGAAAATCCAGTTGAAGCTTGGGTTAAACATAACGATTTCTTACAAGAAAAAGTTGTTCAATTAAATGACAAACGTTACAAAACATTACATTACACAGCACCTGGTACTGATTTGAAACTAGATTTAGTAGATAATCATGTATGGAAAGGTGGAGGAGCGAACAGTGAAGATGGAAAATGGTTTAATCCTAATATTCCAACTGAAGAAGTTTTCTCTATGCCACATAGCCATGGTGTAAATGGTACTGTTCAAGCGACATTACCATTAAATTACGGTGGAAATTTAATTGAAAACTTCTCTTTAACATTTAAAGATGGTAAAGTTGTCGATTTCACAGCTGAAAAAGGCTATGAAACTTTACAACACTTATTAGATACTGATGAAGGTGCTCGCCGTCTAGGTGAAGTAGCATTAGTACCACATGATTCACCAATTTCAAATACAGGTTTAATTTTCTTCAACACATTATATGATGAAAATGCTTCTTGCCACTTAGCTTTAGGTAAAGCATATCCAAACAATATGAAGGATGGAGAAAAATTACCTTCAGAAGAGCAAGAAAAATTAGGAATCAACCAAAGTTTAACTCACGTTGATTTTATGATCGGATCAGCGGAATTAAACATCGATGGAATTAAAGAAGACGGTACAGTTGAACCAATCATGAGAAATGGTAACTGGGCTTTTTAATAGTAAATAAAAAGAAAAGGGGAGTCTCAAAAGATTTTTTGAGACTCCCCTTTATTTTTACTGTTCTTAAATTGTTTGAAAATGATCGTTACTTCTTAAAACCGTTATAAAACCATCTAATATTGTATGACTAACAGAGAAACCCTTACGTTTATAAAATTCTAGAGCGTCTTCATTTCCATTTGAAACATAGATAAAATAATCCTCTACATCATCAAATTGCTTTAGCCAGTTCATTGACATTTTGAATAGTTTAGAGCCTACTCCATATTTTCTATATTCTTCTTTAATGTAAAATTGAGATAAACATCCAACATTCTTTTTATGGACTGAAGAAAGGTCAAAAAAAGTTGCAAATTCGCTTGAATATACTTCTTTTGGAGAAATATTTGAATAAACGTAACCAACAATTTGATCTTCATCTTTCACGATCACAATATAATTATGTATAGCCTTTTTTACTGAAGGAACCATACGTGAATCGAAATTCATACGATCAAACAACTCTGGTTTTATCTTCGCTTTTGCCTTCTGAAAAGTCATTAATTCATTACATAAATCTCTACATAATTCCATTTGATTTTCGTCAATCACTTCATAAGTTAAATTCATCTTGTCACCCCTCATTAAAATTGATTCTTTAGCTTTAAATAAATTTCGTATGATTTAATTTTAATCTATAAGTACTGGAAAACAAATGAAATAATAAGTTGATCCGTTTTTGGTATATAATGGAAGTGTCATCTAGAATCAATTCATCATTCTACACATAAATCAAATGGAGGATGAGAAAATGAAAGATCTTAAGTATGAGTTTTATATTGGAGCTAAAGCTGAAGAGGTGTGGAACATATTTGTTTCGCCAGAAGGAACTAAAGCTATCTTTTTTGGTTGTATTTTAAAATCAACATTTGAAGTCGGAGCACAATATGAATATGTCGGACCAGGAGAAGCTGGAGATCATACAGTGCATGTTTATGGTGAAATTCTAGCATTTGAGCCTCATAAAATGATGAGTTATACAGAACATCCAGGCCCAGTTTACCGTGAAAATCATGCTGAATTAGAAACTAGAATTACACTTACACTTGAAGAGATGGGTGAATGCACAAAATTAACACTAGTAAACGACAAATGGCCAGAAAATCACCCTTCATATGAAAATACGAAATCAACCTGGCCAATGATTTTAAGTAATGTAAAAACTTATGCAGAAACTGGTAAAACACTAGATTTCGGCTGGTGAAAATTGAAAATAAAAAAAACCTCTTGGAACAGAGGTTTCAGTGTGTAGACAAAGTTCTAAAATTTGATTTTCAGACTGATTGAAAACGCTTGTCTTTCGAGACGCGAAGGCAGGTGAGGAGCGGAGTTACCTTTGACGGTAATGAGCACCGCAGACAGACGAAGCAACGAAGAAAGCGAGCGTTTGGCGGGCAGTCTGAAACCTCTGGGAACAGAGGTTTTTGTTTTGAATTTAAATTTATCGGTTCATCTAAAAATATGAAAACCGACATATGCACTACAAATACTAATAATAGTAGATAAAATGATATAAGATAACGCAGTTTTATACTTTTTTGCAACCAATAATTGAATCGATTCGTAACCAAATGTAGAAAAGGTTGTAAACCCACCTAATATTCCAACCCCAATAAACAGCCACATTGTAGTAGAAATCGATTTATCGAGATATAAATGGTTTAGTAAACCTAAAATAAACGATCCGAGTATGTTTATAACGAATGTTCCAGCAGGGAAATTTGTTTTAACTTTTTTATTAACATAGTTTCCAAGGGCATAACGAAAAATTGCTCCGATTCCCCCACCTATTCCAACAATAAAAATCATGATGAGGTTTCTCCTTTTACTTTGTTGAATTTCTCAGCCACTTTAAAACCAAGATACGCCGAACTTATTCCGATCACTAAACTTAAGATGATATAAAATAAACTTACTAGCAATTTTTTTTCATCCATCAGAGCAACATTTTCAAGTGAAAAAGTAGAGAATGTAGTGAATGCTCCAGTAAATCCAGTTCCGATTAGTAAAGTATATTCAGGTTTTAATTTAACTTTAGCCATCGGTAAAAAGAAACCTAAAAAGAAGCATCCTATTATATTAATTAAAAACGTTTGAATTGGAAATCCATTTGAAAGAGGATGGATTGATAGACCTATTAGGTAACGAAGAATTGCTCCAAAAAATCCTCCGATTAGTATTAATAAATAATTCATTTCACACCTCATAAATACAATATAAAAACGCCCCTAGGAGCGTTTGTCAATAGTCTGAAAGTCAAGTTTTTAGTACTTTGTCTACACACTGAAACGCTCCTTAGAGCGTTTTTTTTGTTAGTTTACAATAAAAAAAGCAATAATTGAAACTAAGTTATTTAAAAAATGGGCAAAAATCGTAACTTCGATTTTTTTTGTTTTGATATAGATAATACCAAAAATTAAACCAGCTAAAGAATAAGATAGTAATGCATAGATTGAAAAACCAGCAAGCATATGCAATAAACCAAACCCAAATGAACTTACAATTAAACCAATAATCGGCGAGTTTTTAAAAATCGATCCAATAATTAACTTTCGTGTAATCCATTCTTCTTTTATTGGTGCAAGAATAACTGCAGATATAATCATAAGGACTGGATTTGTCCGTAATAAGCCTTCCACTGCTTTTTGGTTATCTGGCGTAGCAATTGAGTAATTGAAATGTTGAAAAATAACATCAAGAAGTTGTGAAGAAGCCATAAGAACTACGTATGCTCCTAAAACGATCACAACATCAATCACATTTATATTTATTCGTCTTAAAGTTAGAAGTCCTTTTTTCTTCGTATAATAATAGAGCCATAATAAGCTGAGGACACCAAAAATTGAATCCGAATAAATTGATACGGTATTTACAAGATTATCAAATTGTTTTTCAGTAAGGTTTATATCCGCAACACTAACAAAAATCATACCCCATATTGAAGCAATCAAGATTAGTAAGTTCAAGCCAACAATAAATATTAAAAAATAGTAGCCAAGTGTTTTTAAGGCGGACTTACGTTCATTCGGAATATTTTCTGGAATGATTGTTTTATAGTTTAATTCATTATCCAAATCGGCTCCTCCAATTTTTTGATCTATGTTCATAAACTTTCTAATTTATATTTATACTAACATACTCTATTTTATCTTAAATTTAAAGCTGAAAGAACTAGAAATAGAATATATGAGTATAATTCTTTTAAAAGCTTTGTTATTTAATATATGAAAGATTGAGTGGATTATATGAGTTGAGAATGTACTAAAACATAATTAAAAAAACAAGGTATGCTAATATACCTTGTTTTAATAAGTTCGTATCCAAACTCATGCCCAAATCAATTCAGCTGTTCTACTTGATCTCTAATCATTTCCATTTTATAGTCTAATGAATTTACAGTTGCAGAAGCTTCATTCAGACTTTCGATAATTGCTTTTGGAACCTTTTTATTGTATTTATAAAAAATCTTGTGTTCAAGGCTTGCCCAGAAATCCATTGCAACGGTTCTAATTTGGATTTCCACTTTTACTCTTTTCGTTTCAGAAGCAAGGAAAATAGGAATTTCAATAATCATATGAAAGCTTTTATAGCCATTTGGTTTTGGATTTTTTATATAATCTTTTATTTCTATTATATAGATATCATCTTGTTGTTTTAATAGTTCATAGATCATATAAATATCACTAATAAATGAACAACTAATACGAACGCCAGCTATATCACTCATATAATTTTCCAAATTATATTGGGTAAGTTCTAATCCTTTTCGCTCAAGCTTTTCTATTATACTGTCAGGTTTTTTTAAGCGTGATTTTACGTGTTCTATTGGATTATGATTATGAGTTAAAGTAAATTCTTCATTTAAAATTCTAATTTTAGTATTGATTTCATCTAACGCAAATTTATATATTAAAAGTGTGTTAGTCCATTCACCTAAGCTTTGATCTTTCAACATAGGCAACCTCCTAATGTATATTACATCAGTAATTGTACCAGCTTAATGTGAACTCAGTGTGAAATCTTGGTGAACAGTTAGTGACAAATAAAATACAGGGATTTTATTTGTTTTCGGTAAAGGGAATAGTAAAGGGTAGCAATGGCAGGTTCATTAAAGAAGTAGAGAGTGCAAGTGATATTATAAGAATAAACAATTTATAGAAGCGAAAGTAAGACATTTAGGGCTTTGTTAGTTTTGGAATAATATGTTATAAATTTATATATATAATTTTAGTTAGGAGTACATTGATGAAACAGAGTTTTTATCGTTTGTTTATAGAGTTGACGAATAATCGTTTTACTTCGGGTCTTTTGCGTAGGCTTGCTACTTCTAGATTTAGTAGGGTTTTTATTAATCCTTATATTAAAGCTTTTAATTTAAATATGGATGAGAGTAAAGAGACTGTTTTTCCTACTTTACATGCTTTGTTTACTAGAGAACTAAAGCAAAATGCTAGACCGATTCATGCTGGAGAAAGTGAATTAGCTTGTCCGGTAGATGGTGTGTTAGAGTCATGTGGGAAAATTGAGATGGATATTAAATTTGTCGTTAAAGGAAAGACATATAGCATTATTGAGATGTTAGGTTCAAAGGAAATGGCAGATAAATATGATGAGGGCTATTATATGGTCTTGTATTTAAGTCCTAGCCATTACCATCGTATACATAGCCCGATCGAAGGCGAAATTGTATCACAATTCGAGTTAGGTGCTAAATCTTATCCAGTAAATAAAGCAGGATTAACTTATGGTAAAGATCCACTTTCAAAAAATTATCGAGTTATTTCAGAAGTATTATGCTCTGAAAACAATAAACATGTTGCGATGATTAAAGTTGGTGCTATGTTTGTTAACACAATCGTAGTAACCAAAAAAGAAAAGCGTTTGAAAAAAGGTGAAGAAGTAGGGTATTTTTCTTTCGGTTCTACAGTTGTTTTACTTTTTGAAGCTAATAGTTTTTCACCAAATTTGAAACTTCAATCTGGCCAAGCAATCAGAGTTGGTCAAAATCTTGGTAAATTACACTAAGTATGCACTTTTTTTCACGAAATGAGGGCCATCGTATAGAAAGATGGTTCTTTTTCTGTTATTGTAAAAAGTGCTTGTATTTTAATTTCACTTGTATTATTTGCATATATTGAAAATAATAAAAATGTTTAAGATGTTTTTTTTATATAGTAATCTAGACCTCTTCGTTTAATTTCTTTTTCAATTAAATAAATGAAGGCAGGATCAAGCTGTAAACCTAGAGCTTTTTTGTAGGACTCAAGTAACAACTCATCATTTAATTTGTACATATTATTTGCCCGGTTGGGCATTCACCTCCGAGTGAGAAAAGTTTTTTGAATTTCTTCGTAAACTTAATGTATCAAATTTTTAAAAATAGAACAATCGTTCGTTTATCCACAGAAATAGGTGGATAAGTTGTGGGTAAATTGTTTATATATTCTAAAAAAGGTAGATTCTTGGACTAAGGATAATGTGTATAAGATTTATCCACAGTTAGAATGATTGTAGTTATTTGTCGAACGATTTTAAGAATATATTGAGGTGTAATAATGTTTAATAAATTTTTACCGAGTGAAACTGTTAATAATGTTTATGCAATTACGCCTGAGCATTTAAAAGGCTTAGGAATAAAAGGGATCATTACTGATTTAGATAACACATTAGTAGAGTGGGACCGTCCATTAGCTACTCCAGAGCTAACGAAATGGTTTAAAAGCATGGATGATGCAGGGATCAAAATTACAGTTGTATCGAATAACAATGCTGAGCGTGTTGGAAAGTTTTGTGATCCTTTAGGAATTCCATTCATTCATCGTGCGCGTAAGCCACTCGCTACATCATATAAAAAAGCATATAAACAAATGAATTTAAAGCCAAATGAAGTCGTGATGATTGGTGATCAGTTGCTTACAGACGTATTTGGTGGTAATCGTCAAGGAATTCATACAATTTTAGTTGTTCCGGTTGCAAGTACAGATGGAATTTGGACAAGATTTAATCGAATGGTAGAACGTAGAATTCTTTCATCCTTAAGGAAGCAAGGATTGCTACAATGGGAGGATAAAAAGTGAGTAATACAGAAGTTAGATGTATTGGTTGTGGGGTTGAAATTCAAACAGAAGATAAGAATAAGCTTGGATATGCACCTCCATCTTCATTAGAAAAAGAAGAGATTATTTGCCAACGTTGTTTCCGTTTAAAAAACTATAATGAGATTCAAGATGTAGAGTTGACTGATTCTGACTTTATTCGTATCTTAAATGGGATAGGTTCTAAGGATTGTCTTGTTATTAAAGTTGTTGATGTTTTTGATTTTTCTGGTAGCTGGTTAAATGGAATTAATCGATTCGTTGGAAACAACAAAATATTATTAGTTGGAAATAAGGCAGATTTAATTCCAAAGTCAGTTAAGAAAAATAAGCTTACGCAATGGATGAGCGGAACTGCAAAACGTTGGGGACTTATACCTGTAAGTGTTCATTTAATTAGTGCAGTAAAAGGCACTGGTATAGATGAATTAGCTGAAAGTATTGAAAAGCATCGTGAGGGTAAGGATGTATACGTTGTAGGTTGTACAAATGTTGGAAAATCAACATTTATCAATACGATGATTAAACGTTATAGTGAAGAGAATAGTAATATCATTACAACATCGCATTTTCCGGGTACAACACTTGATATGATTCAAATCCCACTTGATGATCAGAGTGATCTAATTGATACACCAGGTATTATTAATCATCATCAAATGGCTCATTTCGTTGATAAAAAAGGTTTAAAGATTATTACACCGAAAAAAGAAATTAAGCCTATGGTTTATCAATTAAATGAAGGACAAACATTATTCTTTGGTGGATTAGCTCGTTTTGATTATTTAGAGGGTGGAAGACGTTCTTTTACTTGTCACTTCTCAAACGAATTATCAATTCATCGTACTAAACAAGAAAATGCTGATGATTTATATGAAAGACAAGCTGGGGAATTATTAGTCCCACCATATGGTGAACAAATTAATGAGCTTCCTAAATTAGTGAAACATGAATTTATGATAAAAGATGCTAAAACTGATATAGTTTATTCAGGGTTAGGATGGATCACAGTGAATGAACCAGGTGCTAAAATTGTTGCTCATGTACCAAAAGGTGTATCTGTAACTCTTCGTAATTCTATTATATAAGAATAATTTGGGGGCTGAGAAATGAAAGACCAATATTATGTAATCGGTCAACCGATTGGTCATTCAATGTCACCAACTATGCATAATGAATGGTTTGGCTCTAATCAGATTTCGGGTCACTATTCTGCAAAAGAAGTTGGGATAACAGAATTAGAATCAGTTATGACAGAATTTCGTTCAACAGTTAAAGGATTTAATGTAACAGCACCACTAAAAGTAGAAATTATGCAGTACTTAGATGAAATAGATCCATTAGCAAAAGCAATTGGGGCAGTTAATACTGTCATCAATAAAAATGGAAAACTTTATGGTAAAAATACGGATGGAATCGGTTATTGTAGGGGCTTATCTTATGTTTTGAAAAATCCGATTGAAGATGAAAAGATTCTAATCATCGGTGCAGGCGGTGCAGCTAGAGCAATCCTTTATAGTTTACTGCACTTAGGGGTTAAGCATATTACAATCACCAACCGAACGTTAGAAAAAGCAGAGGATCTACTAGATGGTAAGCTGATGAATGAAGTTAATATTATGCCCATTTCAGATGCTGAAGAACATTTAGGTAACTTTTCTCTTATCATTCAAACAACTTCTGTTGGAATGAAGCCAAATGAAAATAGCACGCCAATAGCACTAACGAATTTATCACCAGATGCAATTGTATCGGACCTAATATATAGCCCATTTAAAACAGTATTCTTAAAAGAAGCTGAAGAAAGAAATGCGACTATACAAAACGGACTACCGATGTTTATATATCAAGGAGCATTAGCATTTCAAGAGTGGACGGGAATTTTTCCAAATACGATTGATGCATACTCATTATTAGAAAGAAAACTTGGAGGAACAAAATGTTAACAGGTAAACAAAAAAGATTTTTACGTTCGAAAGCTCATCACTTAAACCCTATTTTTCAAGTAGGTAAAGGTGGAGTTAATGAAAATATGGTTAAACAAATTTCAGAAGCGCTTGAAGTAAGGGAACTTTTAAAAGTAAGTATACTTCAAAATTGTGATGATGATCGTTATGATGTAGCGGATCAGCTTGTTGAAGGTACAAACGCTGAACTAGTACAAGTAATTGGACATACAGTTGTTTTATATAAAGAATCTGAAGAAAATAAAACAATCGTACTACCTTAATATGTAAAATACCGTTAATTAGAGGAGAAGCGGATTAATGGATAAACAAAAAGCACTTTCACTTGTAAAAGAAAAACTAACGAATGGGCGTTTTACACATACTATTGGTGTGATGGAAACAGCAGTTAGGCTAGCCGAAAAGTATGGTGCGGATGTAAAAAAAGCAGAACTAGCTGCAATTTTCCATGATGTCGCAAAATGCATGCCGATTAAAGACTTAAAATCAATAATGGAAGAAAATAAACTTTCATTAAAGCTTTTAAAGTACAATAAAGAATTATGGCATGCTCCTGTTGGTGCATATCTTACTGAACATGAATATGGAATTGATGATCAAGAGATATTACAAGCAATCACATATCATACAAGTGGTCATAAAGAGATGAATTTATTAGATAAAGTAATATATGTAGCAGATTATATTGAACCTAATCGTAATTTTCCAGGTGTAGAGGAAGCTCGTGGATTAGCGGATCAAGATTTAGATCGAGCTTTATTATTTGCATTAAAAAATACAATTACATTTTTGATTGATAAAGAACAAACAGTGTACCCATTAACGGTTAAAACATATAACTCAATATTAAAGCAAGTTAAAAGCCAGGGGGAATAAAAAAATGAATGAAAAAGAATTAATGAAGCTAGCTGTAAATGCTGCTGACGATAAAAAAGCTGAGGATTTAGTCGTATTAGATATGAAAGGAATCTCTGCAATTGCAGATTATTTCATTATTTGTCACGGTAATTCAGATAAGCAAGTTCAGGCTATTGCAAGAGAAGTGAAAGATCAAGCTCTACAAAATGGTAAAGATGTTAAACGTCTAGAAGGATTTGACGAAGCTCGTTGGGTATTAGTAGACATCGGTGACGTTGTCGTTCATGTTTTCCATCGTGACGAAAGAAACTATTACAACTTAGAAAAACTTTGGGGAGATGCACCTTCTCTTGATGTTTACGGAGAGCTTCTTTCATGACATACAATCGCTTCGCGTATTTGTATGATCAATTAATGAATGATGTCCCATATGAAAGATGGGTCCAATTCTTAAAAGATGTATTTCAAAAATATGAAATGCTTCAGCCTTCAATTTTAGATATTGGTTGTGGAACAGGCACATTGCCCATCTCATTGGCAAAAATGAATTATTCAATTAGCGGGGTTGATTTATCTGAGGAAATGTTAAGTGTTGCAATGGCTAAAGCCGAAATTGAAAAAGTTAATATCCCTTTTTTTCAACAAAATATGGTGGAATTAGAAGGGTTTGATCAATTAGATTGTGTAACAATTTTCTGCGATTCACTTAATTATTTAGAAACAGAAGATCAAGTGAAACAAACCTTTTTAAGAGTAAATGAAAGCTTAAAAGATAATGGTTTATTTTTATTTGATGTACATTCTCCATATAAAATTGAAGAAATCTTTGGTGAAGAGACATTTTTTATTGATGATGCAGAGTTAAGCTTAGTCTGGTCTTGTACGCAAGGGGAACATCCATTAAGTGTTGAACATGATTTAGTTTTCTTTATGAAAGAGGAAAATCGTGATTTATATGAACGCTTCGAAGAGTATCACAATCAAAGAACATTTCCAATAAATACGTATAAATCATTGTTAAATCAAACTGGATTCGAAGTAAAAGAAATCATAGCAGATTTCGATGAAGCTGTAGATGATACTTCTGAACGAATCTTTTTTATTGCAATGAAAAAATAAAAAAAACCCTTTAAGAAAATTCCTTTTCTTAAAGGGTTTTTTTCTTTGTTAGACGTACAAAATTGAATTTTGTATTTTTGTTACGAAAGGAGTAAAGCAGTATAATCATTTTAAAGTTAATCAAAATTGTTCCTTTACTCGCTCAATTTCCTTATCAAACTTATCATGTGTTTTTTCAAAAATTTCTTCGAATAAATCTCCTACTCGTGCTTCTAATACTTTAATACCTTCACCAGTAATTCCGCCTTTTACACATACCTTTTCTTGAAGTGTCTCAAGCGTAAAATGTTTTTGTTCAATTAGTTTTCCAAAACCAATAATCATTTCTTCAGCTAAGATCGTTGCTTGCTCTTTTGAAATTGAAGTTTGACAAACAGCCGCATCGATAAATTTTTGAAGCAAGTAACTAAAAAATGCGGGTCCACAGCTTGCGATATCCGATGAAACTCTTGTGATATCTTCTGTAATCATGACTGGCTTAGATATGTTCGAAAAAAGTTCGATTATTTGTCCCTTACTTTTGGCCGTACACCTCTTCCCGAAATTAACTAAAGTTACCCCACTCAAAGCTTGATTCGTAATACTTGGAATAACGCGTGCAACTTGACATGGTAAGATCGCCTCTAATTGTTCAACATTAATTGGACTAGTGATCGATATAACGCAATGTTTTTTAGTGAAATATTTTTGTAAAGATGATAAAAGTGGCTGAATTTCTAAAGGCTTTACACACACTAATACAATTTCAGAAGCGGTAATTACTTCTTTGGCTGTCTCAACAACTTTTAAATCAGGATATATATTTTTTAGCTCATAAGCTTTATACATTGAGCGGTTTGTAACAGTTATTTCGGAGGGCTTCACGGCATTTGATTTTATAAATCCATTGAGCAATATAGTGCCCATATTTCCTGTACCTATGATTCCTACGTTCATGAGTACATCCCTTCCTTTGCATACATTCTCTCCTACACTATATGAAGCAAGGTCGAAAATAATGATATAAGTTAAATGGAGGACTAATAATGAAAAAGTTAATTCATAATAAACTAGTTTGGCTCGGTCTCGTAATTGTTGGTATATTAGTCGTGAATTTTTATCAAACCGAGCGTAAAAATGAAGTGGTTTTGGCGAAACAATCAATTGAAGAAGAAATAGTAAAAAAGAAAGATGATCAGAAAAAAGAAGTTAGTATGCCAGTGAATTCAAAAGTATTTATGGTTGATGTAAAAGGTGCAATACAAAAACCAGGTGTAATCCAATGTAATGAAGGAGAACGTGTTTTTGACGTGATTAGATTGGCGGGGGGATTTAAAGAAAAAGCTGATGTTAATAAGGTTAATTTAGCCGAAAAAATAGTTGACGAGATGGTCATTTATGTACCGTTCATTGGAGAAGAAACCGATCAAACGATCATTACTAATAGAGGGGAAGAAACCAAACAAAATGAGATGATTGATATAAACCATGCATCACAGTCAGATTTGGAAAAAATACCGGGTGTTGGTCCAGCGAAAGCAAAAAATATTTTAGAGTATATTGATCAAAACGGACCATTTACTTCAGTAGAACAATTAGAATCTGTAAATGGAATCGGTAAAAAATCCCTTGAAAAAATGACTCCGTATATTGTCATTCGCTAATTAAATTATTATGAGTATTTATCTGGCTTATATTGTTTTTGTACAAATAATAACAATCGTCTTTTTTAAAAGCGATAATTTATTCTTTATATTAATATTACTCATTTTATTGATTTTTTTAGTCGGAAAGAAAAAATGGCTGCTTTTAATAATTTGTGTTATTTCGATATGTATTACCTCTAGTATATGTTACCTACAAAACAATAAAATGATTTCCTCTAAACCAAAGCCCTCGCAAAATGTTCGTGGTGAAATTACTTCTACTCCAATAATAGATGGGAATAAGGTTTCGTTTACATTTAAACTCCATAATCAAGAGATCTTACTTAATAGTTTTGCTAATACAAAAGAACAATTAAAAGTTTTTCAAAAAAGAAAAATTGGTGAAATATGTGAAGTGAAAGGTGAGGTTACATTGCCTTTAGAAAATTCGAACCCATACTTGTTTAATTATAAGAAATACTTATTAAATCAAGGGATTCACTGGATTATTACTGCTAATCCAAATAGTTTAGGGGATTGTGAAAATGGAAAACGAACCATCATTCAATCAATAAATTATAGTCGACATGCTTTAACTAAATATGTAGAGGTAAATTTTAATTCCAATACAGAAGGTTATATTAATGCTCTACTATTTGGGGACCGTACAAAAATGAATGCAATTACAGAATCTCAATATCAAATAGTTGGGATTGTGCATTTACTTGCGATTAGCGGTTCTCATATTAGTTTATTGAGTCTTGGTATCTATTTTCTATTAATTAGAATTGGAGTAACGAAGGAAACCAGTTTATTTATAACGATTTTGTGTATTATATCGTATGGATTTCTTGCAGGTGCTTCAGCATCAGTTGTCAGGGCAGTTATTATTGGGGTTCTAGTTTGTTTCTACAAGTTAGCAAAAATGAAAGTTGACATTACTTCACTATTATTCACTTCTTGTATAATCATGTTATTTGCAAAACCAAATTATATTGATGATATTGGATTTCAATTTTCCTTTGTAACAAGTTTTGTACTGGTTTTAACTTCTGAACAAATATTAAATTACAAATCTTGGTATGCAAGGGCTCTTTATACATCGAGTATTACCCAATTAGCATCAATCCCTATATTACTTTTTAATTTTCATGAATTATCACCATACAGTATAATAATCAACTTACTTTTCATTCCTTATATTAGTTTTATTATAATGCCACTATGTATTTTTTGTTTTGGTTTAAGTTTTATTAATTTAGAAATCAGCGAAATGTTAACATTATTGCTAACATTCTTTATTAACATGTCAGATAAATTATTGAGTATTTGCATGCAATTACCATTTATTAAGTTGATTTTTATACATCCTTCAAAAGGAATACTGTTTATTTATATCGTGTTAATATTTTTAATTTTATACTTTATGGAAAGTCAGAAAGATAAGAAATTATTGATGAATTGCCTGATTGGATTTTTTATTCTTATTTTCGGTCATTTTGTATATCCATCATTTAACCCTGTAGGGAAGATTATGTTTATAGATGTAGGTCAAGGAGACTGTATACTGATAAAATTGCCTTTTAATAAAGGGAATTATGTAATTGATACTGGAGGTAAGTTAACTGGTAAAGAAGAAACATGGATGAAGCGTAAAAAACCTTTTTCAACTGGCAATGATCTATTGATTCCAATATTAAAAGGAGAAGGTATTAGTAAAATAGATAAATTAATATTTACACATGGTGACATTGATCATATTGGAGGTGGAAAAGAGGTACTACAGTCATTTAATGTTAAACAATTAATCGTAGGTGACAAGACGGAATTTACTTCAGCAGAAAAAGAAAGAATTAGTATAGCCATAAAAAAGGGAGTCGAAATTAAAAAAATAAGCGAAGGTATGAGTTGGAAAATCGATACAAATTATTTTCAAGTGATTTCGCCAATTAAAGACTATGTAGGTGAGGAAAACCAAGGGTCAATTGTTTTAAAGGCATACATAGGCGGAAAGAATTGGATGTTTTCTGGTGATTTAGATGAAAATGGAGAAAATCGACTTATCTCTAAATATCCTGATTTAAAGGCAGATGTTTTGAAGATAGGGCATCATGGGAGCAAAACATCTACTTCCGAAAGTTTTATTAAAGCAGTTATGCCTAAAATTGGCATTATTTCAGTTGGCGAAAAAAATCGATATGGTCATCCAACAAAAGAAGTACTTGATCGATTAAAAAAGTACAATGTTAAAACCTTACGTACTGATGAACTTGGTGCAATAACTTATGAATTTAAAAAAGGACAAGGTACCATCTTTACATTTAAAGCATATCGTAAAACAAATAACAGAAACAAAGAAAGAAATTAAAAAGACTGCCGAGGCAGTCCCGTCATTTGATTCTATGTATTATCTCGTAACAAACTCCACAATTGTTGCGATGATAAATAGAGTAGCGAAGAAACCAAATGAAACAGCAAAGCCAACGCCAGAATCTGTTGAATCATTACGTTTGCTTTGAACATTTTTTTCAAAAGTATTCACAAATAACCCCTCCTAATTCAATTTTAGTATAAATCAATATAACTAAAAAATCCATAGTATGTTTGTTTTAGTTATACCGTTTTAAATGAAGAAACCGGGTCTTTATTTAAAACGTTAATATAAATTAGAGATTAGTATTTACTAATCTCTTCCTTCTCATGTAGGACATGTTATACTATACTAAGAAAATTAGTGTAGAGGAGCAAAACATGATTAATGATTTACATAAAAAATTGAAAAAGAATGTGTCGCCAATGTATTTATTGGTAGGTACTGAAGATTTTTTACTTCAAGAAGCAGAAAACTTAATCGTGAAAGCAGCTTTACAAGGAGAAATTGATGATTTTAACTATCAAACATATGATTTAAAAGAGTCTTATTTAAGTGAAGCTCTTGAGGATGCACAAACACCGTCCTTTTTCGGTGGAAATAAAGTCATCATCATAAAATCATGTTTGTTTTTAACAGCTCAAAAAGAAAAAATTGTACAAGATATAGAACCACTATTTGATTATATTGAAAATCCTGCGCCTTTTACTACTGTTGTTTTTGTTGCTCCTTTTGAAAAATTGGATGAGCGGAAAAAAGTAACAAAAGCGATAAAAAAACAAGTAGAGCTAGTTGAATGTCATCCTGTTGAAACGAGTAATTTAGACGGCTGGATTAAAGAGCGGTTCACTGGGAATGTAACGATTACTAAAGATGCAATTGAAAAATTAAAATTACTCGTTGGAAATAATTTATCAATTTTAAAACTTGAATGTGAGAAGCTACAATTGTTTATTGGGAATGAAGGCGAAGTTGATGCAGACCTAGTAGAAATGATGGTAGCAAAAACAATTGAACAAAACGTTTTTTCTCTTATTGAAAAAACAGCAGTAAGACAGACAACTGAGGCACTTAAAATTCTTCATGAATTATTATTTATAGGTGAAGAACCGATAAAAATAGTAGCCTTGTTAGCTAGTCAGTTTAGATTATTATACGGAATAAAACAATTATCAAGTAGTGGATATTCAAATAATCAAATTGCCTCTTCAGTTGGTGTATCACCAGGAAGAGTGTTTTATGGACAAAAGCAAGCGAATAACTTTCAAGCAAGTGAATTGAAAGAAGCAATACGATTAATTGCTGAAGTTGATTACAAAATGAAAACTGGTCAAGGAGATAAGGTTATGATCCTTGAAATGTTGATTCTTCAATTAAATAAATAATTGTAAGAAATTCAGTCTTAAATGAGTATAGTTTAAAAATTTAAAAACAAATCAAATGGCAGTCCGATAACATTAAATTGGACTGCCATTTTTGTGTTTATAAAAAGGCCACGATTATCAGTCTACAACTTTTACAATTTGTTATAATGTAGTAATTGTTAGAATTTACCAAGAAGAGCTATTTGGGAGATGGGTGAATGAAGGAAATTCCTAAAGAAATAAACGTTGTATTAGAAACATACTTACAATATTTTGATTTAAAATTACCCAATTTAATTGATTCATTTTATCTTTATGGTTCGATTACATTAGGTGCTTTTAAGAATGGATTTAGCGATATTGATTTTATAGCAGTTGTTAAGCGTAAAGTATCTGATGCAGATGTAAAAATACTGAGAGAAATTCATAAAGATATGCAAAGAAAGTTTCCTAATACAATTTTGGATGGGTGGTATATTCTTAATGAAGATACCATGTCCTTAAATGAAGAAGGAAATTTATGTATTCGTTTCAATGATGGGAAGTTTCAAGGTTTAAATAAATTTCAAAAGAACTCCATAGATGCTTTTCAATTAAAAAAATACGGCATAACTGTCAGAGGGCTAAATATTGATAATGTGGATATTTCGGTAAACTGGGATACAATACTAGCTAATATGAGAGACAATCTTAATTCTTATTGGCTTAGCTGGTTAAACAACAGTAAGAAGTTTCCTACAGTTAAATACTTGAGTTTATTTATAAGTTTAAGAAGTATTGAATGGGGAATTTTGGGAATTTCTCGACTTTATTATACATTTAAAGAAAAAGATATTACATCGAAAGTAGGAGCAGGTGAATATGTTTTAGAGGTTGTACCCAAAAGATGGCATAAGATTATAAACGAGTCAATGAGATTACGAACTGATCAAAAAAAATCATATTACAAATCAATTTTTACAAGAAGAAAAGATGCAATTGATTATATGGAGTTTATGATTCGCGAATGTAATAAACTTATACGATAAGTGGACCTGTCTTTTGAAATTAAAAAACAAAACTTTATTGCACGAAAAAATGGTGTCTCAGATGAGACACCATTTAATTCATTACGCGTTCATAGCGTTAACTTTTTTAGCTAAACGAGACTTTTGACGTGAAGCAGCGTTTTTGTGGATTAGATTGCTGTTAACAGCTTTATCTAATTTTTTAGAAGCAGTTAATAAAGCTTCTTGCGCTTTTTCAGTTTCGTTATTAGTAACTAAAGCTTCAACAGTTTTCACTGCAGTACGCATTTCTGATTTTAGAGATGCGTTGTGAGCACGATGAGCTTCAGCTGTTTTTACACGTTTAATAGCTGATTTAATATTTGGCATACCTTTCACCTCCCGAATGCAGTCGAGAAATTTGCCTCGAATACAAATAGAACAAAACTTATTTTATCAAAACAAGTCCCATTTTGCAATAGAATTCATAAAGCTATTTTCGCCTTTTCAAAAGAAAAATAAACAACTCGTTTAGAATTGGTAACATCTAGCTAAACTAGTTAAGAACAGAATTGTTAAATTTCGATGAGTATTGTGGAGGCTAGATAAATGAGTGAGTTAGATTTAAGTCAATATAGTGTTCGAACAGATTTAGCAGTAGAGGCAAAAGAGATGCTCGAGGAGCGTGAACAGACAAAGGAAGAAATTACCGGCGTAATCGTCAAAGAACGTGAAGCAGATGGTGTTAGTATTTCTCATGTTCATATTAAAGAATCAGCATCTGAAAGAATAGGTAAAAAGCCAGGGAATTATTTAACACTTCAAGTTCAGGGAATTCGTGAACAAGATACTGAACTTCAAGAAAAGGTTGAAAAAGTTTTTGCAAACGAGTTTTCTGCATTCCTAAAAAATTTAGGCATTACGGAAGATCAAACTTGTTTAGTAGTCGGATTAGGAAATTGGAATGTGACACCTGATGCACTTGGTCCAATGGTTGTTGAAAATTTAGTTGTTACGAAGCATCTTTTTGAATTACAGCCTGAGAGTGTACAAGATGGATATCGTCCAGTTTGTGCTTTATCCCCTGGTGTAATGGGGATAACAGGAATTGAAACGAGCGATATTATTTCAGGTGTTATTGATAAGGTAAAACCAGATTTTGTTATTGCAATTGATGCGCTTGCAGCTAGGTCCATTGAGCGAGTTAATACAACAATCCAAATTACAGATAATGGCATTCATCCAGGTTCTGGAATAGGGAATAAACGTAAGGAACTAAGTAAAGAAACACTAGGTATTCCAGTAATTGCTATTGGCGTTCCAACTGTTGTTGATGCTGTTGCTATTACAAGTGATACAATTGACTTCATTTTAAAACATTTTGGACGAGAAATGAAAGAGGGAGACAAGCCTGCTAAAGCGCTTATCCCTTCAGGAATGGCATTTGGAGAAAAGAAAAAGTATACCGACGAAGATATGCCTAATGAAAAAGAACGAATGGCATTTATGGGGATTGTAGGAACACTTGAAGAGAATGAAAAACGGAAATTAATTCATGAAGTACTATCACCACTAGGTCATAACTTAATGGTTACACCAAAAGAAGTGGATACATTTATTGAAGATATGGCAAATATTATTGCTGGCGGAATGAACGCTGCTCTGCATTCTAAAATTAATCAAGACAATATTGGCTCATATACTCATTAATATTTCGTAAGTGAGGAGAAACAAATGAAATATATGGTTCGGTATTTTACACTAATCATCATTTTTTCGATAACAATCATTACTTGTATGCAAGTTGCGAAAGATGGAATAAGTAAAGTTACTTCAACTGATTACTATCATGTAGACGATGTAGTAAAAATCTCAAAAGAAGATGGGAAAGCTGGTCCAGTACTTTTTGGAAAGGATTACACGAAAGAAGGACTAGCAATTAGAGAAGATCATTTAGAAAGATTAGGGGCATTTAATTATTTTACAGTTGTTGGTAAAGGACTATCCCATTTTGTTACGTATGTAACTGAAAAAGGGGTTAAGATTGTTGAAAAAATTCCTTCTATTATTGATAGCTTTAATTAGACCTTCTAAACTTCATTCGACATATACTGCTAATATAGATTGAATATTTCCCTATTTCTTTGATATAATCAAAACTATCTATGCTGTCGAGAAATTTAGGAGTGATGAAATGAATAAAGAGTCAAGATCAGAAAGACAAAAGAGAATTAGAAACTTTTCAATCATCGCACACATTGACCATGGAAAATCTACATTAGCAGATAGAATTCTTGAGAAAACAAATGCATTAACTCAGCGTGAGATGAAGTCTCAGCTATTAGACTCAATGGATTTAGAGCGTGAACGTGGAATTACCATTAAATTAAATGCTGTGCAGTTACAATATAAAGCTAAAAATGGAGAAGAATATATTCTTCATTTAATTGATACACCTGGACATGTCGACTTCACTTATGAAGTTTCACGTAGTTTAGCTGCTTGTGAAGGCGCAATTCTTGTAGTTGATGCTGCACAAGGTATCGAAGCACAAACATTGGCGAACGTATATTTAGCTTTAGACAATGATTTAGAAATCTTACCAGTTATTAATAAGATTGACTTACCGAGTGCAGAGCCTGAGCGTGTAAGACAAGAAGTTGAAGAGGTAATTGGATTAGATGCTTCTGAAGCGGTATTAGCATCTGCTAAAGCAGGAATCGGAATAGAAGAAATTCTAGAACAAATCGTAGAAAAAGTACCAGCTCCAACAGGTGATCCAGATGCGCCTTTAAAAGCACTTATTTTTGATTCATTATTCGATCCATATCGTGGTGTTGTAGCTTATATTCGTATCGTAGATGGTACTGTAAAAGTAGGGCAAAAAATTAAAATGATGGCTACAGGTAAAGAATTCGAAGTAGTTGAAGCTGGAGTATTCACTCCTCGTACTACACAACGAGATGAATTAACTGTAGGTGACGTAGGTTTCTTAACAGCTTCTATTAAGAATGTTGGAGATACTCGCGTTGGGGATACAATTACCCTTGCTGAAAATCCAGCAACTGAGCCACTACCAGGTTATCGTAAATTAAATCCTATGGTATTCTGTGGATTATATCCAATTGATACTTCTAAATATAATGATTTACGTGATGCACTTGAAAAGCTTCAATTAAATGATGCAGCTTTACAATTTGAAGCAGAAACTTCACAAGCTTTAGGATTTGGTTTCCGTTGTGGATTTTTAGGATTATTACACATGGAAATCATTCAAGAGCGTATTGAACGTGAATTTAAAATTGATTTAATTACAACAGCACCAAGTGTTATCTATAATGTTTATACAACAAAAGACGAAATGATTATCGTTGATAACCCTGCTCATATGCCAGACCCTCAATCAATTGATCGAGTGGAAGAGCCTTACGTAAAAGCAAAAATCATGGTTCCAAATGACTTTGTTGGAGCAATCATGGAGCTTTGCCAAAAGAAACGCGGAAACTTTATCGATATGCAATATTTAGATGCAAACCGCGTAACATTAACTTACGAAATTCCATTATCTGAAATTGTTTATGATTTCTTTGACCAATTAAAATCTAGTACAAAAGGTTATGCATCATTTGACTATGAGCTAATTGGCTACAAAGTTTCTAAACTTGTTAAAATGGATATTTTATTAAACGGTGAACAAGTAGATGCTCTATCATTTATCGTTCATAGAGACGCTGCTTATGATCGTGGGAAAATTATCGTTGAAAAATTAAAAGAACTTATTCCAAGACAACAGTTTGAAGTACCAGTTCAAGCGGCAATCGGACAAAAAATCGTTGCTCGTTCAACAATTAAGTCAATGGGTAAAAACGTATTAGCTAAATGTTACGGTGGGGATATCTCTCGTAAACGTAAGCTATTAGATAAGCAAAAAGAAGGTAAAAAGCGAATGAAAGCTGTAGGATCTGTAGAAGTTCCACAAGAGGCATTCATGGCTGTTTTACGTATGGATGACTAATAATTAATAGGAATTCATCCTAAAAATGCCACCGTAATTTTTTTACGGTGGCATTTTTAATTTAAGAAATCATTATTTTTTTACCCAAATTGTTATTAATAAAAAGTAAGATGTAAATAATGATTAGTAATAGTAAAGCGATTAATTAGACAAATATGATAAGAAAATATACAATCATAAAGTTAAAATCAACAAAAGTCCCTGAATCTCACCTTAGATGGTATTGAATCAGGGGCTTTTCACATAGAAAAGAGGAGAAGGTATGGCATCTTCCGTTTATATTCATATACCATTTTGTCAGCAGATTTGTTACTACTGCGATTTTAATAAATTTATGATGGACCGTCAGCCGGTTGATCAATATTTAGAATATCTTGAGAAAGAAATTGTTGAAAGTCTAAAAAGAAATCCGATTTCAGATTTGAAAACAGTTTTTGTAGGTGGAGGAACTCCTACCGCATTAACTTTGCCTCAAACTCAAACGTTAGTAGATATGATTAATAAACATATCATTAAAGGGAACAAAGAAATTGAAATGACTTTTGAAAGTAATCCGAATGAAATTTCAAAAGAGAAGCTTCAAATTTTAAAAGATGGTGGAGTGAATCGAATTAGTTTTGGAGCGCAAACATTTGATGAAGGTTTACTTAAAAAGATTGGAAGAACACATTCACCTAATGAAATAGAAGAAGCAATTCAAACTGCAAAAGAAGTTGGAATTGATAATATCAATCTTGATTTAATGTATGCATTACCTGGTCAAACAATGGAACAATTCATTGATTCTTTAGATAAAGCGATGAAGTTACCGATTCAGCATATCTCGGCATATTCATTAATTATTGAACCAAAAACGGTTTTTTACATAGAAATGAATAGGGGCAAGCTTAAACCAGCCCCAGAAGAAGATGAAGCGGCTATGTATGACTTTTTAATGAAATATTTAGAGAAAAAGGGCTTTCACCAATATGAAATCAGCAATTTTGAAAAAAGTGGCTTAGAAAGTAAGCATAATCTTGTTTATTGGAATAATGAAGAGTATTTTGGATTTGGTGCAGGAGCACATGGCTATATTAATGGAATTCGATATTCAAATGCTGGGCCTTTAAAGAAATATTTTCAGTTGATCGATGATACTGGTGTCCCTATTGTTCATGAGCATACGGTAACGAAGCAAGAAAAAATGGAAGAAGAAATGTTTTTAGGGCTACGTAAAATGCAGGGAGTTTCTGAAAGAAAGTTCCAAGAAAAATTTGGCTCAAACTTTAATGAAGTATTTCCGAACGTAATTGAAAAACTAATGAGAGATGGATTAGTCGAGATGAATGGAGTATTTCTTCGATTAACTCACAAAGGGAAGTTACTAGGAAACGAAGTATTTCAAGCATTTTTACTTTAAAAGTAGTAAGTGTGAACAGCAGGAGAACCGGATTAGATATTGGACAATAGTTAAATCAGATGTATTAAATAGTTCCTAATCCATTTAATCCTGCACTTCTTTTTTCCTTCCTTTAACTTCTTGACATCGTATAAAGGATTTGTTAAGTTAATAATATATTTAGCACTCACTAGATAAGAGTGCTAATAGAGGTGATAAACATGTTGACTGAAAGACAGTTATTGATACTCCAAATTATTATCGATGACTTTATTCGCATGGCACAACCTGTTGGTTCAAGGAGTTTATCTAAAAAGGAAGGTATTTCATTTAGTTCAGCAACGATACGAAATGAGATGGCTGATTTAGAGGAACTTGGTTATATTGAAAAGCCTCATAGCTCTGCAGGTCGAATCCCTTCTGAAAAAGGGTATCGTTTTTATGTAGACCATCTGTTATCACCACAAATTGTTAATGACGATGATGTTCGTTCGATAAAAGGTATTTTTGCCGAACGTATTTTTGAAATAGAAAAGCTTGTGAAAAATTCAGCTGATATACTATCTGATTTAACAAATTACACAACAATTGCTCTAGGACCAAAAGTTACTGAAAATAAGCTAAAAAATATTCAGCTTATTCCTATAGGACCTAATACAGCAGTATCAATTATTGTGACAGACACAGGTATTGTTAAAAATCGAACAGTAACGATACCACCTGGTGTGTCTATGAGTGATATTGAGAAAATGGTAAATATTTTAAATGAGCGACTAGTAAATGTTCCAATTCATCAAATAAATGACAAGCTTTATAAAGAAATTGCAATGATTTTACGTACGCATATTTCAAATTATGAAAGTATTATTAAGATGATTGGTGGCACTATTGACGTACCGATTGAACAAAAGCTGATTTTAAGTGGAAAAACGAATATTTTAGCTCAACCAGAATTTCATAATGTTGAGACAATGAAAGTATTGTTAAACATGATTGAAAAGCAAGATGAACTAAAAAGTATTATTCCTTTTGAACAGATGGGTTTAAGTGTCAAAATTGGTAAGGAAAATGAAAAGTCTGGATTAGAAAATGTAAGTATCATTAGCGCAACCTATTCATTAGGTGAAGATCAAATTGGTACAATCGCAGTATTAGGACCAACTCGAATGGAATACTCCCGAGTAATCTCATTAATGCATTTAATAACAGGGCAATTGAATTTATTATTTTCATCTAAGGATGTTGAATAAATCCATTGTGAAAAGAAACAATGGATTACATATAAAAAAATAGGAGGTGAAGGTGACATGACAGAACGTCAGGAAGAACTTTTAAATGAAGAAGTAGTGAATGAAGAAACTACTGTTGAAGAACCTTCAATCTTTACAGAAGAGAAAACTGACAATGTGATTTCTTCTGAAGAAGAGCTTCAAAAACTTCGTGCTGAAGTGGATGAGAAGGAAAATAAGTACTTACGTCTACATGCTGATTTCGAAAATTATAAACGTCGTGCACTTTTAGACCAACAATCATTAATGACTTATCGTGCTCAAAGTTTAGTAACTGATTTATTACCAGTACTAGATAATTTCGAACGTGCACTACAAGTTGAAGCAACAGACGAGCAAACTGCTTCTTTAAAACAAGGTATGGAAATGGTTTACCGTTTACTTGTTGAAGCTGTGAAAAAAGAAGGGGTAGAAGAAATCCCGGCACTAGGTGAACAATTCGATCCGAATGTCCATCAAGCTGTTATGCAAGAAAGTGATGATTCTAAACCATCTAATGAAGTTTTACAAGAATTCCAAAAAGGCTATAAGCTAAAGGACAGAGTAATTCGTCCATCAATGGTGAAAGTAAACGAGTAATTCGTTAAGCGTCTATTTAAATCGCTAACATAAATATAAAAATTTTTAAAAAAAACTAAAATATAACTTATGTAAATTTTAGGAGGAACATGCAATGAGTAAAATTATTGGTATTGACTTAGGTACAACTAACTCTTGTGTCGCAGTATTAGAAGGCGGAGAGCCAAAAGTAATTCCGAATCCAGAAGGTGGACGTACAACTCCGTCAGTTGTTGCGTTCAAAAATGGTGAGCGTCAAGTTGGGGAAGTAGCAAAGCGTCAAGCAATTACAAACCCTAACACAATCATGTCAATTAAACGTCACATGGGTACTACACATAAAGAAAACATTGAAGGTAAAGATTTTTCTCCACAAGAGATTTCTGCAATTATTCTTCAAAACTTAAAAGCATCTGCTGAAGCTTATTTAGGTGAAGCAGTAACGAAAGCAGTTATTACAGTACCTGCATATTTCAATGATGCTGAGCGTCAAGCAACTAAAGATGCTGGTAAAATCGCAGGTTTAGAAGTAGAACGTATCATCAATGAGCCAACTGCGGCTGCATTAGCATACGGTTTAGATAAAATGGATGAAGACCAAACAATCTTAGTTTATGACTTAGGTGGCGGTACATTCGACGTTTCAATCCTTGAATTAGGAGATGGAATTTTTGAAGTTAAAGCTACAGCTGGTGACAACCGTTTAGGTGGAGATGACTTCGACCAAGTGATCATTGATTACTTAGTAGCTGAATTCAAAAAAGAAAACGGTGTTGATTTAAGCCAAGATAAAATGGCATTACAACGTTTAAAAGATGCTGCTGAAAAAGCGAAAAAAGATTTATCAGGTATTACTTCAACTCAAATTTCATTACCATTCATTAGCATGGGTGCAGCTGGTCCATTACACTTAGAGTTAAACTTAACTCGTGCAAAATTCGAAGAGCTTTCTCACAACTTAGTAGAAAGAACTTTAGGCCCAACTCGTCAAGCAATGAAGGATTCTGGCTTAACTGCTAGTCAAATTGATAAAGTAATTTTAGTAGGTGGTTCAACTCGTATTCCTGCTGTTCAAGAAGCAATCAAAAAAGAAACAGGAAAAGAACCACATAAAGGCGTAAACCCTGATGAAGTAGTAGCATTAGGTGCTGCAATTCAAGGTGGAGTATTAACTGGTGATGTAAAAGACGTAGTATTACTAGACGTAACACCATTATCATTAGGTATCGAAACAATGGGTGGAGTATTTACAAAGTTAATCGAACGTAATACAACAATCCCAACAAGTAAATCTCAAGTTTTCTCAACTGCTGCTGACAATCAACCTGCTGTAGACATTCACGTACTACAAGGTGAGCGTCCAATGGCTAATGACAATAAAACATTAGGTCGCTTCCAATTATCGGATATCCCACCAGCACCACGTGGAATTCCTCAAATTGAAGTATCGTTTGATATCGACAAAAATGGTATCGTAACAGTACGTGCAAAAGACCTTGGTACTCAAAAAGAACAAAACATCGTAATTCAATCTTCTTCAGGTTTAAGTGATGAAGAAGTAGAACGCATGGTAAAAGAAGCAGAATTAAATGCTGATGCAGATGCAAAACGTAAAGAAGAAGTAGATCTTAAAAACGAAGCTGATCAATTAGTATTCCAAGTAGAGAAAACTTTAAAAGATCTTGAAGGAAAAGTTGAAGAAGCAGAGGTTACAAAAGCGAACGAAGCTAAAGACGCATTAAAAGCAGCTTTAGAAGCTGGTAACTTAGATGATATTCGTACTAAGAAAGATGCTCTTTCTGAAATCGTTCAAGCTTTATCTATGAAGCTTTATGAGCAAGCTGCTGCTGCACAGCAAGCTGCAGGTGGAGCTGAAGGTGGAGCGAAACAAGACGATGTAGTAGACGCTGAGTTTACTGAAGTTAAAGACGAAAAATAATAACAAAAAGTGGAAGGCGTTTGGTCAGTAACGCCTGGAACTAGACAATAACGAAAAGTGGAAGGCGTTCGCCCAGTAACGCCTGGAACTAGACAATATATATATCTAAAAAAGGGAAGTCAAAGTCAGGGTAGCCTTGGCTTTGACTTTTTCTCACTTTAAGAAATCATAAATTGGCATCGATGATGAGAATTCGACGTAGTTCCCAATTTTAGGAATAAAGTATAAGTGCAACTACGCCTCTGACTTCGCCTAAAAGGCTCGCCTGTCGACGAGTTTTCTTTATTTTCTTTTAGAAAAGCACAGGATATGTTAAAATATTCTTTATGTGAAAGGAGCGGATTGTAACACTATGAGTAAACGTGATTACTATGATGTACTTGGTGTTAGTAAAAGTGCATCACAAGATGAAATAAAAAAATCGTTTCGTAAATTAGCAAAAACATATCATCCAGACGTTAATAAGGATCCTGATGCACCTGAAAAGTTTAAAGAGGTGCAAGAAGCATACGAAAATTTATCCGACGATCAAAAACGTGCTCATTATGATCAGTTTGGTCATACAGATCCAAACCAAGGTTTCGGCGGTGGCGGATTTGGCGGCGGTGGATTCGGTGGATTTGAAGATATTTTCAGTCAGTTTTTTGGTGGTGGCGGTGGACGTCGTCGTGACCCGAACGCACCAAGAGCTGGGGCTGATTTACAATATACAATGACGATCCAGTTTGAAGAAGCAGCATTTGGAATGGAAAAAGAAATTGAAATTCCAACTGAAGAAACATGTCATACATGTAGTGGATCAGGTGCGAAACCTGGTACATCAAAAGAAACGTGTAAACATTGTCAAGGTTCGGGACAAATGAGTGTTGAACAAAATACTCCATTTGGACGTATTGTGAACCGTACGACATGTTCACACTGTCAAGGTACTGGTCAAATGATTAAAGATAAATGTACAACTTGTCATGGTGCTGGCCGAGTGAAAACTCGTAAGAAAATCATGGTTAAAGTACCAGCTGGTATCGATGATGGACAGCAAATTCGACTTTCAGGTCAAGGCGAACCAGGTAAAAATGGTGGTCCTGCTGGAGATTTATATATTGCATTCCATGTTCGTGAGCATGAATTCTTTGAACGTGACGGAAATGATGTTTACTGTGAGCTTCCATTAACTTTTGCACAAGCTGCATTAGGTGATGAAGTTGAAGTTCCTACATTACATGGTAAAGTAAAAACGAAAATTCCTGCTGGAACGCAAACTGGTACTAGAATGCGTTTAAAAGGTAAAGGAATCAAAGATGTACGTGGGTATGGTCAAGGCGATCAGCACGTAATCGTAAAAGTTATCACACCAACAAAACTAACAAGCCGTCAAAAAGAATTGCTTGAGGAGTTTTACAATATAGGCAAAGGTCAAAAAGACGACAAACACGATTCTTTCTTTACAAAGTTAAAGCGTGCAGTTAAGAATTTTGGCGAATAATAAGGAAGTTAATAATTCAGTACGTTAGTTAAGGTAAAAAGTGGAAACACTAATAGAAGAAGAAATTTAAATGGCACCCTCTAATTCTGACTATGATTAGAGGGTATTGCCAAGTAAAGAAGAGAGTATGAATGGAGTTGGTAGGTAATGAAATGGTCAGAATTAAGTATTCACACTACACAGGATGCGGTTGAACCGATTTCTAACATTTTACACGAAGCTGGTGCAAGTGGTGTTGTCATAGAGGATGTGTTTGATTTGACGAAGGAGCGAGCACAGGTTTACGGTGAAATCTACCAACTTAACCCAAAAGATTATCCAGAGGAAGGTGTAATCGTTAAAGCATACCTTCCTGTGAATAGTTTTTTAAACGATACGATCGACGGTATAAAGGAAGCAATTAATAATTTAATATCATATGATATTGATTTAGGAAAAAATACATTTGCTGTGCATGAAGTTAACGAAGAAGATTGGGCGACTGCATGGAAGAAATATTATCATCCTATTTCAATCTCAGATCGATTTACAATTGTACCTTCTTGGGAAGAGTATGAAGTCAAATCGTCAGATGAATTAATTATCGAATTAGATCCAGGAATGGCGTTTGGTACTGGTACTCATCCTACAACTGTTATGTGTATTCGTGCACTTGAGAAAGTTGTTAAATCAACTGACCGTGTAATCGATGTAGGTACTGGTTCAGGAGTATTAAGTATTGCAGCTGCTAAACTTGGCTCTACAAATATAGAAGCTTATGACCTAGACGATGTAGCTGTTCGAAGTGCAATAGAAAACGTTGTATTAAACAAAGTTGACGATGTTATAAAAGTTGGACAAGGTAACTTACTACAAGGTATTGAAGGTCCGTTCCAAGTAGTTGTTGCGAACTTACTTGCTGAAATTATTCTTCGTTTCGTTGACGATGTGTTTAATGTTCTAGAACCGGGTGGAACATTTATTTCTTCAGGAATTATTGGTGCTAAACAAGAAGACATCGAAAATGAGCTTAAACGAGTTGGTTTTGAAGTGAAGGAAGTATTACATTTAGAGGACTGGGTTGCAATTATTGCAAAAAAGCCAGAACAAGGAATGTAATATGCAAAGATATTTTATAGAAGAAACGCAGCTTCAAAATGATCTTGTTACAATAGTTGGTGATGATGCTCATCATATCGCAAATGTTATGCGAATGAAGCTAGATCAAGAAATCATTTGTACAGTTCCAGGTTCTTCCACTGTTCGTTGTACACTTACAAATATTTCTAGTGAACAAATAACTGCAGCTATTGTAGAATATGTTGAGAATACAAATGAACTGCCTATATCAATTACGATTGCTAGTGGACTACCAAAAGGTGATAAACTAGAGTTAATCATACAAAAAGGTACGGAGCTTGGTGCTTCTGGTTTTTTACCTTTTGCGGCAGCTAGATCAATTGTTAAATTAGATGATAAAAAAGCTGGTAAAAAGGTTGATAGATGGCAAAAAATTGCAAAAGAAGCGGCTGAACAATCCTATCGATTTATTGTACCAACCGTGGAACAGCCAGCATCTTTTCAACAATTACTTAACTCAATACAGTATTATGATGCGTGTATTGTTGCATATGAAGAAAGTGCAAAAACAGGAGAATCAGCAGGACTTGTTCAGACATTCCAGTCATTAAAGGAAGGTTCACGATTATTAGTAGTTTTCGGACCAGAAGGTGGTTTGTCAGAGAAAGAAGTTAATCAGCTAGAAGAAAAAGGTGCTAAGCTATGTGGACTTGGTCCAAGAATTCTACGAACAGAAACAGCACCATTTTATGTTTTAGCTGCTGCCTCCTTTCATTTTGAATTAATGGGGTGAAGAAATGCCACAAGTAGCTTTTCATACATTAGGCTGTAAAGTTAACCATTACGAAACAGAAGCAATTTGGCAACTGTTTAAAGCAGCAGGCTATGAACGTACTGAATACGAGACAAAAGCTGATGTTTATGTAATTAATACTTGTACAGTTACAAATACAGGTGACAAAAAAAGTAGACAAGTAATCCGTCGTGCCGTGCGCAAAAATCCAGATGCAGTAATTTGTGTAACTGGATGTTATGCACAAACATCTCCAGCCGAAATCATGGCAATTCCTGGGGTGGATATCGTTGTTGGTACACAGGACCGTACTAAAATGCTAGATTATATCGAGCAATTTCGCGTAGAACGCCAACCAATTAATGGCGTAGGAAATATTATGAAAGCACGAGTTTATGAAGAGTTAGATGTACCGGCTTTTACTGACCGTACACGTGCTTCATTAAAAATTCAAGAAGGTTGTAACAACTTCTGTACTTTCTGTATTATTCCATGGGCACGTGGTTTAATGCGTTCTCGTGATCCAAAAGAAGTAGTAAAACAAGCTACGCAATTAGTTGAATCAGGCTATAAGGAAATTGTTTTAACTGGAATTCACACTGGTGGATACGGTCAAGACATGAAAGATTACAACTTAGCAATGTTATTAAAAGATTTAGAAACAGTTGAAGGATTAAAACGTGTTCGTATTTCTTCAATTGAAGCTAGTCAAATTACAGATGAAGTAATTGAAGTACTTCGTCATTCAAATATTGTAGTTCGTCACTTACACGTACCATTACAATCAGGATCAGATACTGTCCTAAAACGTATGCGTCGTAAATATACAATGGCTGAATTTGCTGAAAGAATTGAAAAATTACGTGAAGTCTTACCAAACTGTTCAATTACATCTGATGTAATCGTAGGTTTCCCAGGTGAATCTGAAGAAGAGTTCATGGAAACGTACAATTTCATTCGCGACAATAAGTTCTCTGAATTACACGTATTCCCATACTCTAAACGCACAGGTACTCCAGCTGCACGTATGGAAGATCAAGTTGACGAAGAAATTAAAAATGAACGTGTACACCGTTTAATTGAATTATCAAATCAGCTTGCAAAAGAATATGCATCAATGTTTGATGGAGATGTTCTAGAAGTTATTCCGGAAGAAAAATATACTGAAGATGGCGCAGAAGGACTATTAATTGGTTACACAGACAATTATCTAAAAGTCGTGTTCGAAGGAACAGAAGACATGATCGGTAAAATTGTAAAAGTTAAAATCGCTGAAGCTGGTTATCCAGTTAATAAAGGTGAATTTGTCCGAGTATTAGAAGATGTAGCTGTTAACTAACGATAAAACAAATAAAAGGATAGATAATCTAGAATTCATCTGGATTATCTATCCTTTTTTGTTCTATTTACTGTTATTTGTCATTTGATAAGAAATTATAAATGTTTGCTTCACCAGAACCAAAAAGTGGATCTTGTCCTTTTTTACCATAATCAAGGGCAGTTTGTCTGATTGCTGCCGCTACTTGAGAAGGATTATATTCAGGGTGAGCTGCCTTAATTACGCCAGCAATACCTGCAACTTTTGGTGCTGCCATAGAAGTTCCATGTAGATATGAATAACCATGCCATTTTCCATCACTAAATTTTGTTGTTGCATTTGTCCCATTGGGATTAGCTGCATTTACACCTACTGGATATGTAGGATAAGTAGATAAAGTACGATATGTATAATCACGTTTATTTAAAAAGTTACCTGTTGGATTTTGACGATATAAACCATCGTATACAGGTCCATTATCTCCACCTGGTGCAGCTACATCAATTACACTTCCATAATTTGAGTAGAAAGCAATACTATCTTTTGACCATTGATTAGACGAAGAAACTGTAATGACACCTGGGATTTGCGCAGGAACAACACGTGAAGGTCCCTTTATATCTAAACCGTAAGTTGTTTTCCAATAATCTTGCATATCGTGTATATTGTTAAAATCTCTTGAGTCATTCCCCGCAGATACAACGACCGTTACACCTTTATTAATTGCATATTGAATCGCTCTGTGATATGCCACCATTGAAGCTGACTCACCTTTTTCATCTAAGTTATGAGCCATCCAGCGCCATCCACCGATTGACATATTAATTACTTCTACTCCATCATTTGCAGCTGAAACAATTGCATCTGTTATCCATGACTGTTCAGCTCCGCCAGTTGCACCGAAAACTCGATAAGCGCGAACTGTTAATTCTGGGCCAACGCCCTTAACTTTTCCATTTGCTGCAATTGAGCCAGCTACGTGAGTTCCATGACCATTTTTATCCCATGCATCGATTGTTCCAGGAACAAATGTTTTTGAACCAGCAAGATCTGCATTAGCTTTTAAATCTGGATGGCTAAAGTCAATTCCAGTATCGATTACAGCGACGACCGTTTTATGGTTTCCTTTATTAATATTATAGGAATCACCATTATGGGTTAAATGCTGCATGTCCCATTGTTTATCCCAGTATGAGTTAGCATTTGCATCAAGAGTTACTTTTTCACCATTCGGAGTTCCTGGCGTAAACTCAATATGATCATCCGGGTCAGCTTCTAAGTATGCTTGAAGCTCTTTACCAGCTGATTGAATGCTAGTATCATTTTTAATATTAGTTAGAAATTCATCATTAGACGATGAAACTTCAACAATTCCTACTTCTGAAATAATTCGTTCAACAGAACCTCCAGCTTTTGAAATTGTATCTGAGAAATTACTTGGTAAATTTCCTTTATAAGCTAAAATATAATGAAGTTCCTCAGATGCAGCATTTGCTTGTTTGGATTGTGTACCAATAAGTAATGAAAAGGATAAAACAGAACAAATCGATAGGGCAGCAATACTTTTTTTCATGAAATCTCTCCAATTTGTATTAATTTACGTATACACGTATTTAACCAAATATTAATAAAACTCCCTAAAAAAACTTGTCGAAATATGAAGTGTAAAATACAAAATTTTTTGACAATTTATCAGGGAATAAATCGATAAAGATCTTCTAACAATACAAATTAAGAGAAAAAACAATATGATATAAACTTTGAACAGGATGTAATAATTCCCTCAAACTACCTGTAATTTAAAGTTACATCTATACACAATATAAGAATAGAGGTGAAATAATCATGTCAAAAGATAATCAATCAAGAAAAACAGATGACAATCATATCCACGTTGCTACCAACTCATACTTAGACACGAGTGAGAGCGATGATTCTAATAAAATTAATTATGACGATGGTGGTAGCCCTTACTTAGATACAAGTGAAGACGCATCTTCAGCAGCCAACACAAGACGAGGAGCTCCATATTTAAATACTTAATGATGAGAGTTTGGGGGAAAGATGGAAAATCTTTTCCCTATACCCTTTTTTAATTAACTCTTTTCTGCAGTCCTATTAATATCTTCAACCCCAATTAATGGTTTATGATAACCAGTTTTTGCAATATTGATCATTGATCGACCAATTTGTTCTGAAGTTGTTATTGAGTTTGGAAAGACTTTTTTTAGCATCGGATAAATAGGTTTCGTTATGTTATAGCCGTATTGATATAGTTTAGTTTTTGATTTTATATCTTTATGTGGAATAATTGCACCTGGTCGAAACATGTATGCAGCTTTAAATGGTAACTTTAACAAGTCATTTTCTGTTTTCCCCTTCACTCTAGCCCACATTATACGACCTTTCTCAGTACGATCGGTACCAGATCCAGTAACATAAATGAAAGTCATTTGAGGATTCAATGTTGATAATGTACGTGCGATGGATAATGTAAGGTCATATGTAATTTTACGATAATCTTCCTCCGTCATTCTAAATGATGAAACACCTAAACAAAAAAAACATGCATCAAACCCAGATAACTGATTTTCAATTGAAGATAAATCAAGCAGATTAGAATGCTTAATTTCATAGAACTTTTCATGTTGAATCCCTGTAATACTACGACCAATCGAGGAAATCGAGCTAACAGAAGGATCTTGTAAGCATTCTCTTAATACACTTTGACCAACCATTCCAGTTGCTCCAAAAAGTAAAACCTTCATATTGTAACCTCCAAAATATATTTTCACCACTTTAGTCTCATGGGCAAATAATAAATGATAAATCATTTTTAAGCAATTTAAAACTGAAAAATAATCGTTCAAAATATGTAAGTGAATAGATAATAAAAACTAATAAAATAGGTCGTTTCTTGAAGGAGGAAATATAGAACGATTACTTACTTTTCAGGTGAAAAATACTTCAAAAAAGTAAAGAGCTAATCAAGTCAACTGATTAGCTCTTCTTTATGACATATTTACAGACTCTTTCTTACTAAAAAATTGGATTGAAAAACCAAAAATAATTATCACAATAGAAAATAATAAACTCAACCAAATACTTTGAAATTCACCTACATACGGCTGAACAATATATGAAAGTATGATGCTGATTACAATACTAATTGGAATGTAATTACCGACTTTACCCTTACTAAAGACAATAACTAAAATTGGAAATAGCAATGCAGAATATACATTTCCTGAGTAAAATAATAGTTCAATAATTTTTTTTGATTGAATAATTGTAGCAATAAAGATGATCGCCCCAATTATCACGGATAGAAGATAAGCAAGCTTTATTTTTCTTTGATCATTTTTTATCGTGTGAAATGGCTCTATTATATTGATAATGATTAAGCTAGCAAGCGAATGTAAAACCGCACCAAATGTTGATGTAATTGCATTAAAAGCACATAAAACAAAAAGTATGAAAAAGAATGGTGTTGTAATTTTATTTGCTAAACCAACTAAAATTGATTGAATATCTGTAAATCCACCTGTGAATATAACGATAATAAAAAGACATGAAAATGAAAGTGGGAAAATACACCATATTAACCCGGAAATTGAGAATGTTAAAGGAAGTTTTTTCGATTCAATCATAAATAATCGGTGCCATGAAGTAATGTCAAAGAAAAACTGACCAAATCCAACTAATAAGCCTGAAAATAAAAAACCCCATAAATCGTAATGATCAATGACTAGCATGTATGGATGGTATAATTTAATCCCATCATATACAGGTTGAACGCCTTCTTTTACGAAAAAATACAACGGAATTAAAATTGCCGCTGCAAACATGGTAATGACTTGGAATCCAGCTAATCCATGTATCATCTTTAATCCACCAAAACCTGCAAAAAGTACACAAAAGCTTATAAAAATGATTATTTCTATGTACAACGGTAAATTAAAAAGAAAATGAAATAACGTAGATGCAGTCATCGACTGTATATATAATATGTGTAAACTAGTTAATATTAAAATACAAATCATAATCCAATAACCAAGTGGGTGTAGTTTCTTCTTCAAATAATCTCCAATTGTTAAACCATCAGGGTACTCTTGTCGAACTTTTTTCCCGATAAAACTAAATACAAATAATGCAATCGCGCCTAAAAATGCATATCCGATTCCACCAAATACGCCATATTTAATCATTGATTCTGGCGAAGATAATATCGTAGTACCTGTTACCCAACGTGCCAAGAGAGAAATAATTCCCATACCCATTCCAATTTGAATAGGACCTTGTACGTATTCTCTAAATGAACGTGAATTCACTGTTTATTTTCCTTTCTCACGATACTCTTTTGGAGTAATGCCCTCAATTTTGCGGAATAAAGTACTGAAATAATGCTGACTATTAAAGCCTGAGTTTTCTGCTACATCGGATATGTTCCAATTTGGATTATTTGTTAAATATCGCTTGGCTGCTTGTATTCTATAGTCTATTAAATATTCTGAAAACGATACTCCGACTTCTTCGTGAAATTTTCTACTTAAATAAGTATGATTTGTATGAACTTCTCGAGCAACGTCAGAAAGAGAAAGTTTTTCAGCGAAATGATCATGTATATATATAAGAGTTTGATGTATTAAACTAGAATATTGGTTTGATGTGTCGGTGTCACTATATTTAGATAAAACTTTATATAATTCACTTTCAATAATTGGCTTAGTTAAATAGTCTAGAACGCCGATTCGGATTGACTGTTGGGCATAATCAAAACTTTGATATGCTGTAACCATAATAATATCTACGTCTTTATTTAGAGCTCTAAGCTCTTCACCAAACTCTAATCCTGAACGTCCAGGTAGATTGATATCTAGAAACGCAATATTAATTTTATGATTTTGATTAATTGTGATTGCTTGGCATGCATCAGCAGCTTTAAAAAACTTCCATAATGGAAACATATTTTTTATCAAATATTCCATCTGTTCAAGCTCTAATGGTTCATCATCTACTAATAATACATTCAATTTATTTTCCCTCCTTTACTCTCATATATAAGTGGCCAAACGACCTTAACGTTTGTTCCTGATTCATTTGAAGTAATCAGTACATGTCCACTGTTGCCAAAATATAGCTGTAATCTCTTTTTTATATTGACTAAACCATGGCCTTCTTCATTAGAAAAAGAATTAGTCATTCCCATTAAACCATTATCAATAACTTCTAAGCAGACTAGCTCGGAATCTTGATAAAATCGAATATGCAGTAAAGCCTCTCCAACTTTTTTTTCTAAACCGTGTTTAAAAGAATTTTCTACTAAGGTTTGCAAAATAAAAGGGGGAACTAGCGCATCATATAAATCTTTTGGACAATCTAACTGTGTTTTAAGACGATCTCCAAACCGTAGATTTTGAATGTCTAAATAATATTGAGTATATTGTATTTCTTGATTTAACGGAATTAAGGGCTCGGATGATTTATATTTAAATTTTAAAAATTGAGAGAACGTTTCTAGGGCACGGATTAATTCCGAAGTTCGATTTAAACGCGCTAAGCTTAATATGACATTAAGTGTATTAAATAAAAAGTGCGGTTGGATTTGCTGATTTAATTTATTGTATTGAGCTTCTTGTAATGCATGTTCTAACCGAATTTCTCTATTTTTATTTTCAAGTAAGTCAATTCTTTTTTCAAAGATAAACAAAAATAATAAAGCAATAGCTCCCATAATAGGAGCTAAAATAAATAGCATAATTAGTAAAGTAAATCCCTCGTAACTAAGCATGAAGAACCTCAAATAGTTTTTTTGATAATATTTTTAATTTTTTTGAAAACTTTGTTTATAAATGGTTGAATTCAAGTAAAGTTGCTCCAATGGAATAGAACGAAAGCTAAAGCATCCTATTGGAGCTTCTTAGAGGAGTCTCTAACCTTCGCGCATTTTACATTGGAGCTTTAGAAAATCTTGATTATCCAATTTTATAAGCAGTTATTATATTGAAGAAAGAAAGAGGATATCTACATGGCAGGGTCAATTCTCTTCATTTTCTTCACATCATGCCTATAAGAATACTATTTAATTAATTATGTGACAAGCAACTTGATGATTTTGCTCAGATATTTTTAATTCAGGTGCTTGTGTTTTGCAAATATCAATCGCGAAAGGGCATCTTGTGTGAAAACGACAGCCACTTGGAGGATTGATTGGAGAGGGTACATCTCCTGTTAACATGATTCTTTCTCTTTGATGTACCGGATTCGGTACTGGAATAGCAGATAATAGTGCACGTGTATAAGGATGCTGCGGATTTTCGAAGATCGATTTTTTATCGGCAATCTCAACAATTTTTCCTAAATACATTACCATTACTCGGTCAGAAATATGTCTTACTACACCTAAATCATGTGAGATAAAAAGAAAGGTAAGTGAGAATTTTTTCTGTAACGATTTTAATAAGTTTAATACTTGAGCTTGGATTGAAACATCTAGCGCAGAAACTGCTTCATCACAAATGATTAGTTTTGGATCAACTGCAAGTGCACGTGCAATTCCGACACGCTGACGTTGACCACCACTAAATTCATGAGGATATCGCTCCATAGCTTCTGGTCTTAACCCGACATGTCCTAATAATTCCTCAATTCTAGCTTTACGTTCTTCTTTTGGAACGACATTTTGAATGGCTAATGCTTCACCTAAAATTTGTCCAATTGTTTGTCTAGGGTTAAGTGAGGCAAACGGATCTTGGAAGATTACTTGTAGATCCTTTCTTATTTTACGCATTTCTTTTTTTCCTAAGCTTAATAAATCTTTTTCCTTAAAATGAATGCTTCCACTTGTAGGCTCGTCCAATCTTAGAATGGCTCTACCAGTAGTAGACTTACCACAACCAGATTCTCCAACTATACTTAAAGTTTCTCCCTCGTAAATGTGGAAGCTAATATCATCTACAGCTTTTACGTGATTAATCGTTCTTCCTAAAATACCACCTTTAATTGGAAAGTATTGTTTTAAATGATCTACATTAAGTAGTATTTTTTTATCCACTAGTTGTAATGCCATTATTCAATCCCTACTTTCTCTTTGATGGTATGATCTGTTTCCCATTGTGATGTGTACATCCAACAACTGACTTCAGTATTTTTGTCGAGTGTTTGTAAATCTGGTACTGATTCATGACACATTGGCTTTGCATGTGCACAGCGTGGTGCAAAACTACAGCCCTTAGGCATATTGAATGGACTAGGTACAGTACCAGGAATTGTTGTTAATTCATCTTGATCCATATCAAGACGTGGAAGAGAGTTTAATAACCCGATTGTGTATGGGTGTTTAGGGCTATTAAAAAGTTCTTTTGCTGAAGTATATTCAACAATTCTTCCAGCGTACATAACAGCCACTCGATCGCAAGTCTCATACACAACGCCTAAATCATGCGTGATTAAGATTACAGCTGTACCTAAATCTTTTTGAAGTGATTTAATTAATTCCAGGATTTGAGCTTGAATTGTCACATCAAGGGCGGTAGTCGGTTCATCTGCGATTAATACTTCTGGGTGACAAGCAAGTGCCATTGCAATCATAACCCTTTGTCTCATTCCACCACTAAGCTCATGTGGCTCTTGCTTTGCACGTTTTTCAGGAGATGGGATCCCTACAAGTCGAAGCATTTCAACTGCTTTCTCCCAAGCTTCCTTTTTGCCTAATTTTTGGTGAAGACGAATCGCCTCTGCAATTTGTTCGCCAGCCGAATAAACAGGATTTAGAGATGTCATCGGCTCTTGAAAGATCATTGAAATTTCATTTCCTCGAATGGAACGCATCTGCTTTTCCGTTTTTGCTAGTAAGTCTTCACCTTTAAAAAGAATACTACCACCAGCTATTTTTCCTGGAGGAGAGGGGATTAATCGTAAAAGGGATAATGATGTAATACTTTTACCACTTCCGGATTCTCCTACTATTCCAAGTGTTTCACCTTTTTTTAATGTAAAGCTAATTCCATTAACTGCTTTACTTGTTCCTTCATCTGTATAAAAGTAGGTTTGTAGATTTTTAACCTCAAGAATTGTTTCATCAAATTGTTTTTTCATAGTAGGACCTCCTTAATTCAAGTCAACTCGTTTATTAAAGTAACGGTAAAGAATATCAACAGCTAGATTCATAAATACAAAGATCACTGAAGCGATTAAAACTCCACCTTGAACCATCGGTAAATCTCTCGTTCTAATTGCATCAACAATTAATCTACCTAGTCCATTAATTGCAAAAACTGACTCTGTTAAAACGGTACCACCAAGTAAAGCACCAAATTGTAGACCAACAACAGTAATAACTGGAATTAATGCATTTTTTAAACCATGTTTGTAAATAATGATATGTTCCTTTAAACCTTTTGCTCTTGCTGTGCGCATATAGTCTTGACGAACAACTTCTAACATACTTGATCTAGTCATTCTAGCTACAATTGCAGCACCACCTGCACCTAATGTTAATGCTGGTAGTACCATATGTTTAAACGTTCCCCAACCAGCAACTGGAAATATATGAAGATTAACTGAAAAGAAGTAGATCAACATTAAACCAAACCAGAAACTTGGTAAAGAGATTCCTAGTAAAGCGACAATCATAATTGAAATATCAGCTGCTGAGTACTGTTTAGTTGCTGATATAATTCCTGCTAGCATACCAAGTACGACTGTAATGAAAATACTAGCTAGTGCAAGTTCAATTGTAATTGGCAAACGAATCATAATCTCATCTAATACTGGACGATTATTTCGAAGCGATTCGCCAAAATCACCTTGTAGTACATGGTATACATAATCGAAATACTGAATCACGACAGGGCGATCTAGTCCAAGTTGATGACGAATCATTTCGATTGTTTGTTTCGTAGCACCTTCACCAGCAAGTAGAGTTGCTGGATCTCCAGGAACCATTTGCATAATTAAAAAAACGACTAAACTTACACCAAGTAAAACTGGAATAGTTTGTATAATTCTTCTGACAATAAATAGAAACATTTACTTTCCTCCTTATTTTTTCATCCTTGGATCAAGAGCATCTCTTAGACCATCACCGAAAATATTAAATCCTAAAACTAATGTTGAAATGGCAATACCCGGAAATAAGGCAATGTGGGGTGCACTAAATAAATAATCACGCCCACTGCTTAACATTGCTCCCCATTCTGGAGATGGAGGCTGAGCACCTAATCCGAGATATGACAAGCCTGCTGCTGAAAGAATAGCTGTAGCAAGTTTTAACGTAGCTTGGACAATTATTGGTGAAAGAATATTAGGGAGAATATGTTTAAAAATAATTGTTGCATCAGTTGCACCTAAAGCGCGAATTGCATCGATATATTCAAGTTTTCTGACGGATAACGTAGATCCTCTAACGATTCGTGCAAACATTGGGACTGAAAAGATACCGACAGCAACCATAACATTAATTAGACTAGGACCTAGTGCACTAATAATCGCAAGTGCTAATAAAATTCCTGGGAATGCAAGTAAAACATCAACAACCCTCATTATGATCGTGTCCATCCATTTTCCGTAATAACCTGCTATCAACCCGAGCGTGATTCCGAAAATTGCTCCAAATAAAACAGATACGAAACCTACAGAAATTGAAAGTCGACTTCCATAAATGATTCTACTTAAAATATCTCTTCCTTTATCATCTGTTCCCATCCAATGTTCTAGTGATGGAGTTTGCAGCTTATGCATTAAATCAATTTCAAAAGGATCCTTTGGCGAAATGAGTGGTGCAAAAATAGCTACTAAAATATAAAAAAGTACAATATAGGCTCCAACTAGTGCTAATTTATTTTTTTTAAACTTCTTATAAAATACTTTCCATCTTTTTAGTTTTTGAGATTCTTTTTTTTCTAATTTGATTTCATTGTTATTCAATACAATCTCTGTTTTCATATTTTTTCCCCCTTTTCTTTGTTTAAATTTATTCAAAATTAGAATTGAAGTAAATATAATGCGGAAAAGCAGTAAAGATAATTAAAAAACGAGTAAAGATTCTGAAAATATAAAATTTTATTTTTTTTTATAATTTGAATAAGCCTACGTACTCAAGAAAAATGGTGAACAAGAGAATCATGGGGGCAAGTATAAGAGGAGGAAGAAAAAAATGAAGAGAAAGACAGCTGGAGTATTATTTGCATCATTATTAACAATTTCTACTGCGCTTGCAGGTTGTACATCAGACCAAACAAGCAGTAGTGCAACAGGAACAAAGGCAAAAGCAGGGGGAACATTGGTCGTTGCTAGACTATCTGATGCTACTACATTAGATCCACATTTTATTACTGATATACCATCAGCAAACGTTGTTTATGAAAAGGTATATGAAACATTAGTTGAACCAGATAAAAATATGGAGCCAAAACCTCTTTTAGCAACAGAATGGAAGCAAATAGATAACGTGACTTGGGAGTTCAAATTACGCAAAGGCGTTAAGTTCCAAGATGGATCACCATTTAATGCAGATGCAGTTAAAACAAATTTTGATCGAGTACTTGACCCAAAAACTGCATCACCTCAGGCTGGTAAATTTGAAATGATAAAAGAAGTTAAAGTGGTAGACGATTCAACTGTTCAATTTATTTTGAAATACCCATATGCTCCACTTTTATCAATTTTAATGAGTAATGAAGGAAGTATTATTAGTCCAAAATCGATTAAAGAAAACAGTGATAAAATTGGGCGGAATCCAGTTGGAACTGGTCCTTATGTATTTAAGTCCTGGAAATCAGGAGAAGAAATAAAAATTGAGAAAAATAAAGATTACTGGGGTAATAAACCTAAAATTGATGGTGTAGTCTTTAAAGTTGTTCCTGAAGATGCTACAAGACTAGCAATGATTGAAACTGGTGAAGCGCATGTAACTGATCAGGTGCCTGTAACAGAAATCGATCGTATTGAAGCTTCTGACACAATGGATTTATACCGTACAGATGGACTAGCTGTTGAATATTTAAGTTTCAATGTTAAGAAAAAACCATTTGATGATGTTCGTGTCCGTCAAGCGATTGCACATGCAATTGAAGTAGATTCAATTATTAAAGGTGTATATAACGATGTTGGAACAAAAGCGAATTCAACAATGAGTCCGAAAGTATTTGGATATGATCCAAATCTTAAAGGCTATAATTACGATATTAATGAATCTAAAAAGCTTTTAAAAGAAGCAGGAATTAAAGATGGCCTATCATTTACACTTACAACTAGTGACCGTAAAGAAAGAATAAATATGGCTGAAGTTATTCAATCTCAATTAAAAGGTATTGGTATTAATGTAAAAATTCAAGTTCTTGAATACGGAGCTTATATTGATGCAATTGCAAAAGGTGAACATCAAGTTTCGATTGGTGGATGGGGAAATGCCACAGGAGATGGTGACTATAACCAATTTAACTTATTTGATAGTAAATCCCAAGGTGCAGCAGGAAATAGTTCTTTCTATAGTAACCCAGAAGTTGATAAATTAATTGAATCAGCTCGTCAAGAAGCAGATGGTGATAAACGTAAAGAACTATATGCTCAAGCACAGGAAATTGAAAACAAAGATGTACCATATGTACCTATTCGTAATTATGAGCATTTAGCAGTTACTGCCTCATCAGTTAAAGGACTTTGGTTAAACCCAGCAAGTTATTTAATGCTTGATGATGTAACAGTGAAATAAAAATTTAGAACTTTGTCCACAAACTGACAGCATAATCGAATTATGCTGTTTTTTTGAGAATATCACAAATTGATGAAAATCAGACTAAAGAATAGGAGGAAAAAAATGATTGATTTGCTTTTAGTTAATGGAACTGTTGTCACAATGGACATAGAAAGAAGAATTATCGAAAATGGCTCCGTAGCTATTCACAATGGGAGAATACTAGATATTGATCTTACCGAAAACTTAAAAACTAAGTATGAGGCGAAAAAAGTTATTGATTGTAGTCATCAGTGTATTTTACCTGGATTAATAGATGTTCATGGTCATGGTGGTCATTCAATGTTTAAAACAATCGCGATGGAGAATATCGATTTTTGGATGCCGATAATGACGAATACGTATAAGCATTATGTGACGGATGATTTTTGGTATTACGAAGGAAAGCTGCCAGCACTTGAACGACTGAAAGCAGGCATAACAACAGGGGTTAGTGTTTTAGGCTCAGTACCAAGATCTGATGATCCAATATTTGCAATAAACCATGCAAAAGCTTACAACGAAGTAGGTGTGCGTGAAGTAGTTTGTACTGGTCCGTGTAACCCACCTTGGCCACATTCATTTAGTAGATGGGTTGATGGGAAGAGAATTGAGAAAGAAGTTACTTATGAAGAAGTGCTAAAAGGAGCAGAAGCAGTTATTGAGGCATTAAATCACGCAAATGATGATCGAACAAGAGCCTTTATTACGCCATTTGTTATTGTAACTTCTGTTGATCCTTCCTATCCGACTTCTCCAGATCGACTATACGGGTTAACAAAACATGATCTTTATCAAGCTAAAAAAATAAGAGAGATTGCTAGGAAATATAATACAAGAATTCATTCGGATGCATTTGGTGGAATGATTCATTTAGCCATTCAAGATAAAGAAAATGCGTTATTAGGTCCTGATGTCCATCTTCAGCATTGTCGAGGAATTTCATTTGATGAAGCCAAAATATTAGCTGAAACTGGTACAAACATAAGTGCTTCTCCAGGTTTTGGACAAGTTAATGCACGTACACCAATTACAGAATTAATTGAAATGGGGGCAACTGTTGCGATTTCTACAGATGGTACCTCACCATCTACAAGCTTTGATTTATTCCAAGCGATGAGGAAGACACAGTTTGTACATCAAGCGGCTCTTAGAGACTACTACTATCTACCACCAGGTAAGCTTTTAGAAATGGTAACAATTGATGCAGCAAAATGTATAGGTTGGGATGATGAAATCGGTTCACTTGAAATTGGGAAAAAAGCAGATGTCATCACAGTTAATCTTCATCAACCACATTTGACTCCAGAGTATATGCATGTTCATCGATTAGTATTTCAAGCTGTAGCAAATGATGTAGACCATGTGATTGTTGATGGAAAACTTATTATGGAAGGCAGAAATGTAAATACCGTTCATGAAAGCACAGTTTTAAATGAAGCAAATGAAGAAGCTTTTGCAACGATAAAACGCGCTGGATTAGAAAAATATATGCAACCTACAAAGTATTTCTGGGGACATGCTCGTGCCTATGTTGACGAGATGAGATATGTTGAAAAATAAAAAAATTTTCAAATTCGAAGGGAGAAAAAATGAAAAAGAAGCTAAAGGGAAGATATGTAATTGGTTTTGACGGAAGTGAACATGTCATATTGGAAAATGCAGAGATTGTATATGAAAAAGATACAATTTTGTTTGTTGGAAAAAACTATACGGAAGAAGTAGATCAAGTAATTGACGTTGGAAATGCGATCCTTAGTCCTGGTTTTATTGATTTAAATGCATTAGGAGACATTGACCATGATATTTTGCATTTAGAAGCGAAATCAAATAGACAAAAAAATCTCCTTTGGTCTGAGGAGTTTGTTAAAAATGGGCATCATGAGCTAATGAGTGAGGAGGAAGAAGCATTTAAATCTCTATATGCATATTCGCAGCTTATTTTAAATGGAATTACTACTGCTATGCCGATTACATCCGTTTTTTACAAAAATTGGGCTGAAACTTTTGAAGAGTTAGAAGCTGCCGCAAATCATGCAGGAAAATTAGGGTTGAGAATTTACCTTGGACCAAGCTATCAGGCTGGAATTAGAGTTGTCGAACCAGATGGAAACATCAAAATTCATTGGGATGAAAAAGCAGGCGAGGAAGGATTAGAAAGAGCAGTAAAGTTTGTTGAAACCTTCGAAGGTGCATTTGATGGATTGGTCAGAGGGATGTTAGCTCCAGAAAGAATCGAATCACAGACTGAAGAAATTTTGATAAAAACAAAATATTATAGTGACAAATTAAACGTTCCAATCAAGCTCCATGCTGCTCAAGGAAGTTTTGAATTTAATACAATTTTAAAAGAACACGGAGTTACACCAATTAAATATTTATATAATCTTGGATTCTTAGGTCCAAATACTGGAATACCACACGCTCATTTTGTATCGGGCTATAGTGGAGCGAATTACAATATTGATAATGACATTTCACTTCTGAAAGAAACAAATACTACTGTTATCCATTGTCCACTTATTATAGGAAGACACGGAGAAGGGCTTGAATCGTATGCAAAATATAGAAAGGAGGGAATTAATATTGCATTAGGTACTGATACTTTTCCTCCAGATATTTTTCAAAACGTACGTACTGGTAGTATGCTTTCAAGACTTGTAGAAAAAGAAGTTGAAGGATCTACATACGCTGATTTCTTTAATTCTATCACTCTAGGAGCAGGGGCATTTCTTAATCGCGAAGATATAGGCCGAATAGCAGTCGGAGCAAAAGCGGATATTATTGCAATTGATTTAGATGGATTCCATATGGGTGTTATTGATGATCCAATTCGAACAATGTTTGTAAGTGGTTCAGGTAGAGATGTAAAACTATCCATTATAAATGGAAGGATTGTGATGAAAGATCAAGTAATTCCTAATCTTGATATGGAGGTATTAAAACAAAAAGGACAAGTGTATTTTAATAAGATGAGAAGAGGATATATGGAAAGAGATTACGAACAACTTCCTGAAAATGAGCTATTTCCCCCATCTTTTAAAAGGCTTGAATCAATTAAAGAACTAGAAGTAAAGTCAAATAATTAAAAAATAAGTAAAGAAACTGAAAAAACAGGTAAAGATATTCAAAAATAATTATCAGAATATTTTATATAATTAGATAAATATTGCAAGACAACTTCAAACAGGGAGGCAGTGCCATTGAAACGAAAATCGGGAATAGGTAAATTTTTTCTAGTACTATTTTCTGCTGTCACAATTACAGGATGTTCATCTAATCAAGACGTAGGTACGAAAGCAAATGGACAAGCAACTGATTCAAAAGGAGGAAGCACGCTAGTAATTGCTCGGTTATCAGATGCCGAAAATTTAGATCAACAATTTATGTCTACAATTAATGCAGCAAGCGTTACCCATCATAAAATTTACGAAGGTCTAGTACAGCGTGATAGTAATAACGAAATTCAACCAATGCTAGCAGAGTCATGGAATCAAATCAATGATAAAACTTGGGAATTTAAACTGCGACATGATGTAAAGTTTCACGATGGTACACCATTTAATGCAGAGGCTGTAAAGAAAACATTTGATCGTTTATTAGATCCTAAAGTTGCTTCACCAAGAGCTGTTGTATTTAAAATGGTAAAAGAAGTTAAAGTAGTCGACGAATATACAGTACAATTTATTTTAAGCGAGCCATTCTCACCACTTCTTTCAGTATTAGCAAATCATGAAGGTGGAATTATAAGTCCTAAAACAATTGATAAATATGGTAAGAACATAATTCAAGAACCAAATGGAACAGGTCCATTTAAATTTAAATCATGGTCTCCAGGACAGGATATTATACTAGTTAAAAATGAAGATTACTGGGGGAAAAAACCAAAGATTGACAAGGTTGATTTCAAGGTTGTTCCAGAAGACTCAACAAGAATTTCAATGATTGAAACAGGAGAAGCTCAAATTGCAGAACCACTTCCAATAGCAGTTATGAATCAAGTTGAATCATCCTCGGCTATGGAAGTATACCGAAGTGAAGGTTACGGAACAGAGTATATCGGATTCAATGTAACAAAAAAACCGTTTAATGACGTACGTGTACGTAAAGCTATCGCTCATGCAGTTGAAATGGATTCGATTATAAAAGGTGTATATAACAATGTTGGTAAAAAAGCGAATTCAGCAATGGGCTCAAAAGTATTCGGATACGATGAGCAATTAAAAGCATACAATTACAATTTAAAAGAAGCGAAGAAACTATTAACAGAAGCTGGATATCCAAATGGATTTGATTCAACGATCCTAACCATGGATAGTAAAGAGAGAGTAAATTTAGCAGAAGTTATTCAATCACAATTAAAAGGAATTGGCATTAATTTAAAAGTACAAGTGATGGAATACGGTTCGTTCGTTGAAAAAGTAAATAAAGGACAATCAGAAATGTTTATCATAAGCTGGAGAAACGCAACAGGAGATGCTGATTACAATCAGTACAACCTATTCCACTCAGACTCACGCGGTGCAGCCGGAAACACATTCTTCTATAGCAATCCAAAAGTTGATGACTTAATTAATGCTGGAAGAAAAGAAAAAGACGAAGCAAAACGTAAAGAAATTTACGCAAAAGCACAAGAAATTGAAATGGATGATTCACCTTATATTCCTGTAAGAGTAATAGAAAATGTCGCTGCAATCTCGAAAAATGTAAAAGGCTTCTCAATCAGCCCTTCAGGCTATTTAGAGATTAACGATGTAACGGTTAAATAATCTGATTTTTCTGCAAGTGAAGGTTCATCCTGATTTAGGGGTGGGCTTTCTTTCTTGTAGACAAAAATACTCATTCAGGTTCATGAGGAAGTAAAACAGCAAAAAAATGAAACTAACTCCTCATAGAGGGTTCATGAGGAAGTAAAACAGGAAAAATGTGAAACTAACTTCCTCATAGAGGGTTCATGAGGAAGTAAAACAGCAAAAAAATGAAACTAACTTCCTCATAAAGGGTTCATGAGGAAGTAAAACAAGAAAAATATGAAACTAACTTCCTCATAGAGGGTTCATGAGGAAGTAAGACAAGAAAAATGTGAAACTAACTTACTCATAAAGGGTTCATGAGGAAGTAAAACAGGAAAAATGTGAAACTAACTTCCTCATAACAGGTTCATGAGGAAGTAAAACAAGAAAAATGTGAAACTAACTTACTCATAAAAGGTTCATGAGGAAGTAAAACAGTGTCTTAAAGATAATCTTTTTCGTGATGAATAAGTTGTTTGGAACGGATGTTGCTCGACTCCTATAGGAGATGCGGGAAACCTGAGACCCCATAGGCTCAAGAATCATGCCCTATGGAAAGCGAGCATCCCGTAGCAACAACACTAGTAATGAAATAGTAATTAGTAAAAATACCTTAAAAATATGTAAACATACTAAAATCAAAATATTTCAAACAGACTTATAATTAATAAAGAATCAAAATTTAATGTGGGATGGAAGGGTGAGTATATTGTCAAAATCGTATTGGTTAACAAATGTGAGTCTGGAAAATGGTTTTACTTATAATGACAATGAAGTAATCAACGGAACTGCAACTGGAAAGTACAATGTTAAAATTGAAAATGGAAAAATTGCTTCGATTCAATTAGTTAGTGATTTAATTACGGATCAATTGCCTCAATATGATGTGCAAGGCCTTCTAATGGTTCCTTCATTTAAAGAAATGCATATTCATATTGATAAAACTTATTATGGTGGACCATGGAAAGCGTGTATGCCAGCAACAAATGGTGTAAAAACACGTATTGAAGAAGAGCAAATTTTATTACCAAAATTATTACCAACTGCTAAAGAAAGAGCAGAAAAGATGCTAGATCTATTATTAAGTTATGGTACGACTCACATTCGTACACATTGTAATATTGATCCAGTTATTGGATTAAAAAACTTAGAAGCAACGCTGCAAGCTTTAGAAGGATATAAAGATAAATTAACTTATGAAATTGTAGCTTTTCCACAACACGGATTATTAAGAAGTCACTCTGTTGAACTAGTAAGAGAAGCGATGAAATATGGTGCAAATCTAGTAGGTGGAGTTGATCCAGCTTCAATTGATGAAAACATCGAACGTTCTCTTGAGACGATTATGGAGATAGCGGTTGAATCTAATTCTGATATCGATGTTCATTTACATGACCCAGATCATCTTGGATTATTTACAATGCAAAGATTAGCAACATTAACTGAAAAAGCAGGATGGCAAGGAAGAGTTACAGTAAGTCATGCAAGTGGATTAGCGGATCTTTCTGTTCCAGATGCTTCTGCGATTGCTGAGAGATTTGCTGATTTAGGAATTTCAATTACTTCTACGGTTCCAATTTTTAGAACAATTCCAATTCCTTTATTAAGTGAAAAAGGTGTAAAAATTGAACTAGGAAATGACAGCATTACAGATCATTGGACGCCATTTGGAATTGGAGATAATCTTGAAAAAGTTGGACGACTTGCTGAAAGATTTAGATATATAGAAGAAAAAACACTCGCTAATAGTCTTGGATTTATTACAGGCGGAGTAACTCCTTTAAATAATGAAGGTGAAAAAGCATGGCCAAATGTAGGAGATGAAGCAAATATCGTACTTGTAGAAGCAACTTGCTCAGCTGAAGCAGTTGCGAGACGAGCAAAGCGAGCTGCAGTTATTTTTAAAGGTAATGTTGTAAGTGGTTCAATTTCAAATCTTGAATCAACAACAGTTTAAGTTTTATTAAAGAGAGTGATGGGATGAATCAATCATATTGGCTTAGGAATGTAAAACTTGATAGCGGATTTGTATTTGAAGATGGAAAAATTGATCGTACTGAGACTACTCTTTACAATTTGCTAATAAATGATGGGAAAATTGAACAATTACAATTGGCTAATGTCCCATTACAAACAGATCTACCAGTTCAGGACGCAAAAAATTTACTGGCTTTACCTGCTTTTAAAGAAATGCATAATCATTTAGATAAGACTTATCTTGGACTTCCATGGAAGGCTTGTATTCCTGCTGCAAATTTAGTAGAGCGATTAAATTTAGAAGCAGCCGAGCTTGTTGAACTAGCTGAAACAGGTCAACATCGTGCTGAACAAATGCTTCATCTATTATTAAAAGGTGGAGCAACCCATGTTCGATCACATGTTAATATTGATCCGTATATTGGCTTGAAAAATTTAGAAGAAATTCAAAAAGCACTTTATACGTATAAAGATAAAATGACCCACGAAATTGTTGCTTTTCCTCAGCATGGATTACTTCGCACAAATAGTAAATCATTTATGAAAACAGCGATGAGAGAGGGAGCAACGATTGTCGGAGGATTAGATCCTGGTGGTATTGATCAAAATATTGAACTTTCATTATTTGAAATGGTTGATCTAGCAGTACAGTTTGATGCTGATATAGATATTCATATTCATGACCCAGGCCATCTTGGTTTTTATACAATACAAAAACTAGTTTCATTTATTGAACAAGCTGGTTGGAATAATCGGGTAGCAGTCAGTCATGCATTTGCGCTAGGTGACGTACCGCAAAATGAATCAGTTGAAATGGCTAGCAAACTAGCAAGCTTAGGCGTATCGATTATGTCGACTGTTCCGATTAACAGAGTAATGCCTCCTGTTGATTTACTCCATGCAAAAGGTGTTCAGGTTGCTTTAGGTTGTGATGGATTCTATGATTCCTGGTCTCCACATGGAACCGGGGATATGTTAGAAAAAGCTGGAAGATTAGCTGAGAAATACAATTGGAAAGATGAATACGGGCTATCTCAAACATTGCAATTTATAACTGGTGGTATAAAGACTCTTGATGAAGAGGGTAATCTGTTATGGCCAAAGGTTGGAGATGACGCAAGTATGGTTTTAGTGGATGCATCATGTTCTGCAGAGGCTGTAGCAAGACGTGCAAAACGTGCTGCTGTAATTGCTAATGGAAATATTGTTTACGGTGGACTGAATTACGAATCAGTTTTGAAATAAAGTAACAATTGATTAAAAGATGGGGTGAAATTCATGAAATCTAGCTATTGGTTAAAAAATGCTCGATTAGAAATTGGGTTTGAAAAAGAAGACGGCAAAGTGGTCGGTACTGCTACTGAATTATTTCATCTTTTTATTGAAAATGGAAAGATCACTCGAATAACAAAAGAAGAAACGGATATTACTAGTGAATTTACTGTTCAAGATGCAGACGGTTTACTAGTTTTACCTTCATTTATTGAAAAGCATGTACATCTTGATAAAACGTTAATGGGTGATGTATGGAGAGCGTGTACTCCAACTTCTAGTGTGATCGAACGATTTGAATATGAAAAAATGGCCTTACCGACGATTGCTTCAAGTACGAAGGAACGTGCAGAAGCATTACTTGATATCCTTTTAGCTTCAGGATCTACACATGTGAGAACGCATGTTGATATTTATCCAGAGGTTGGAATAAAAAATTTAGAGCAAGTCGAACAAGCATTAGCTAACTATTCGAACCGACTTAGCTCCGAAGTTGTAGCATTTGCTCAACATGGATTATTAAGATCAAATGCGTTCAATTATGTGAGAGAAGCATTAAGAAATGGAGCAGGAATTGTTGGCTCAGTTGACCCCGCTATTGTAGACCAAAATATTGAAGAATCACTGTATCAACTTTATAATTTAGCAGTTGAAGCTGATGCAGATATTGATATACATTTACACGATCCTGGTCATTTAGGCTCATTTACGATGAAGCGCATAGTAGAATTTACTAAACAAGCAGGCTGGGAAGGAAGAGTAGCAATCAGTCATGCATTTGGGATAGGAGATATCCCAAGGGAAGAAGCATTTGACCTGGCAAATAGCTTTAGAGACGCTGGAATTTCGATTGTCACAAGTGTACCGATTAATAGACAAATGCCTCCTGTAGATTTACTAAATGAGCGTGGAGTCGAGGTAGCTGTGGGTAATGATAATATTTTTGATGTTTGGTCTCCACTCGGAACAGGGGATATTCTTGAAAGAGCGGGAAGACTAGCTGAACGCTTTAGATGGATTGATGAAGTATCACTAGCGCAAACATTAAAATATATTACAGGTGGAAAAACTCCATTAGATATTGAAGGAAATCAAGTATGGCCAAAAATAGGTGATTCTGCAAATCTAGTTTTAGTTGAAGCAAGCTGTTCGGCAGAGGCTGTTGCTAGACGCGCAAATCGAAAAGCAGTAATTTATAATGGGAAGATCGTTAGTGGTTCCTTAAGTGAAGAAAGATTGATTCGTAAATAAATAGAGCAATTAGAAAGAATAGGATAGGAAAAAGTTAAGTGGGCTTTTAGTAAAACCTACTTAGCTAAGATTAAAAAAGGATGCCAAAAAAGCCTCCCCAAGGAAAATAAACATCCAAACATAGACTTAATACTACCTATCCTGTCCGGAAAAATATGAACAAGGCTTTGTAAAAAGCCTAAAATATTAGAAGAAAAAGGAACTCTAGAATGATCTAGATTTCCTTTTTCATTTTTTCACATTAAGAAAGGTTAAATTGGGAACTAGGAAGATTGTTCGACGTCGTATAAAGAGTCGTCAGTCGACGAGTTTTCTTTAAAATAATTCGAGAAAGCAGGCTGTAAAATGGTTCGTTCTTACCTGTTATTACTTTTTTGTGTAATCTGTTGGGGAAGTAATTTTATTTTTGGCTCAATACTAGTAAAAGAGTTTTCACCAATATTATTGTCAGCGTTAAGATTGTGCTTTATATTACTATTTATGGCTTTCTATGCATTAATGAAGAAAAAGTGGAAAGGGATTAAGAAAAAAGATTGGTTTATGATTATTTTATTAGGATTAATTGGTACTTGTATTAATCAATGGTCATTTTATTCCGCTTTAGAAACAACCCATCCAACAACTTCTGCATTAATACTTGCGCTTGCTCCTCTTACTACATCTTTTTTAGCTTCAATATTTTTAAAGGAAAGACTAACAAAAGGTTTTGTATTAGGTTCAATTATAGCTTTTATAGGTGTCTTTTTTGTCATTACAAACGGACAAAAGCTTCAAATTACAGTTGGCTTGATTTGGATTTTTCTAACGATGCTCACGTTTTCAATTTCAATCATTATGATTAAAAAGCTGACGGAAAACTATGAATCCACCACGATTACGCTTTACTCTAATTTTATCGGTTTTGGAGGTTTATTACCGATTGCGCTTTTTTCAGAAACCACTGCGGCGTTGAGTAAGGAAGTGATGCCTTGGATCCTTTTAATTGTAACAGCAATTGTTATGCATGGGATTTGTACTTTAATTTGGAATCATCAAATTCAAATTGTCGGAGCATCAAAAGCGGCTATGTTTCTAAACTTAGAACCATTTGTTGCAATGCTAGTTGGGTTGATTGTTTTAAAAAATAATATTACTTCATCTCAACTTTTCGGTGGAGCACTCATTATTATTGGTGTTTTTCTTTCAACTTCATTAAAATGGAGAAAGACATTTAATGACCCAGTCTATATAAAAGACACAAAGAATTTTTAAGCAAGAGGAGGAGGAAACTATGAAAAACGTGAGAGTTTCTACTACTCTTTTTTCATCGGTTCAATGGCTATTTTTTATTTTTGCGAATACGATTGTAGTCCCCATATCAATAGGAGCTGCATTTCATTTGCCTTCAGATGTTATTGAAAGTACGATCAGAAGTTCATTAATCTTTACTGGTATTGCATCCGTTTTACAAGGATGGATTGGTCATAAATATCCGGTCATGGAGGGACATTCTGGTTTATTATGGGGAGTTATGCTGAACTTAGGATTATCAGCCTCTGCTTTTGGGTTAAGTTATACAGAAATTGGAGGAGGAATGGCAACAGGATTTATTGCTGCAGGTATTGTTACATTACTTTTATCAGCATTCAATTTGATTTCATTTCTTCAAAAAATCTTTACCCCAATGGTTATGACAGTTTATTTATTTTTACTTTCATTTCAGCTCATATTTGTATTCTTTAAAGGAATGCTTGGAATTACGAGTAAAGGTGAAATCAGTATATCGGTTAGTATACTTTCTTTATGTATCGTATTATTTGTTAGTATTTTAAAATTAAAAGGTTCTCGTATTATCAGCAATTTTTCAATATTAATTGGCATTATCGTAGGGTGGTTATTCTACTCAATATTATTTGGGTCAGATGCAAAAGAAGTAGGGGCAGCAAGTGCGCATTTTTCTTTATTCCCTTTAGGAGCACCAAATTTAGAAATAGGTATAATTGCGATTTCATTTTTTGCTGGAATTATGAATTTAAGTAATACATTTGCATCAATTAAAGCTGCGTCTGATTTATTAAAGGAAGAAGCGAGTACAAAACAATACCGTTTTTCACTATTTTTCACAGGCAGCTTCACAATTATTGCTGCATTATTTGGAATTGTCCCATATACACCATTTACATCTTCACTTGGATTTTTGCAAAGTACACAAATATATGAAAGAAAACCATTTATCTATGGGGGAGCTCTGCTAGCAATAATTGGCGTACTACCACCATTAATTTCATTTTTAGCAACTATGCCTGTAACAGTTGGAAATGCGGTATTATTTGTTGCATATCTTCAATTGTTTGGAACAGCATTTAGTAGTACTAATGGAAAAGTATTTACATCAGATACAATTTTTAGACTGGCAGCCCCAGTATTAGTAGGGGTAAGCTTAATGAATATTGCTCCTGGTACATTTGGAAATCTACCAATGATTGTTCAACCATTTTTAACAAATGGACTGATTATGGGCGTAATTCTTTCAATTTTATTAGAGAAATCAATTAACTGGAATCAGTTTGAGAAGGTAAAAGGATAAAAATGGCTCGAGGAAAATATCCTCGGGCCTATTTAAGTGCGGTATTACTTCTAATCGCTCGTTCCAATTAGATTAAACACCCTTTTGCAACAAACGCATTTGATAATTGAACAAATGATAGACTGTCTTTAATTGGATGGAAAATCGGAGACGTGAGTTATTCACGTCTCTCAGACTTTTGACAAACGCTCGCTTTCTTCATTGCTTCGCCTGTCTGCGGTGCTCATTACCGTCAAAGGTAACTCCGCTCCTCACCAGGCTTCGCGCCTCGAAAGACAAGCGCTTGCAATCAGTCTGAAAATCAATTTTTTTGTATTTTGTCTACACACTGGGAGACGTGAGTTATTCACGTCTCTATTTTTTGTTAAAATAGTTTCACTTCTAAAATCTATTTTATTCTAGGTTTTCCAGTTGAACGTCTAATAATTAAATGAGGTTTAATTGTAGTTGATACAGGATTAATTTGTTTCTCTTTATTTTCAATCAAATTAATTAGATGTTCCATAGCGAGATTTCCTAGAGATTGACTTAAATGAGTTCCCACTGTTGTTAATTGAATAGATGCATGGGCAGAAAACTCGATATTGTCAATTGCACCAATGCTGATATCTTCCGGTATTTTAAATCCTTTACTAAGTAGGAAATCCATACATGTTAAAGCGATTGCATCTGTGGCAGCGACAATGGCTGTTGGATAATCTATACCTGAAAATAACTCTTTACAAGCTTGTACGATGGATTCTACACTTGTATCGGTTGTTTTTATCCAGTCTTCGCGAACCGCTATTTTATGTCTAATAGTCTCCATTTTATATCCTTCTAAGCGACCGTAAAAAGTAGAGGCTTGTAGCGGTCCACCTATATAGGCTATATTCTTATGCCCTATTTCTATCATATGATCTGTAATTAGTTCACCGGCTTTTATGTTATCAATCTCAAAATAGTTTGTTCCACACGAATGCTTTCGATTGAACGTCACATACGGTTTGCCTTCCAAACTTTCTAAGATGGGAAAAATAGAATCATTCAATAAAATAGAGGACATTATGATTCCATCAAAAGGGGCACTTAAAACTTGGTTATAAAGCATATTATCGTTATCTATTTTATGGAAATAAACGAGCACGTTATATCCGTTTTTTGCTGCAATAGTTACAATTCCGCGAGTAGATTCTTCATAAAATGGATCGTGACTATGTCCTGTGATTAACGCAATCATGTTGGTTTTTTTTTTCACGAGATTTCTAGCAATCATATTAGGATGGTAATTTAATTCTTTAATTGCTCTCTCTACTTTCGCTACTGTAGATTGTTTGATATTTTTAGAACCATTTAATACGCGAGAAACAGTAGATTGAGAGACTCCAGCTAACCTCGCAACATCGTGGGATGAAACCAAATAAATCACTCCAAGCTCATAGAATATAAAATTTAAATAATAGTGAATTAATATTAAAAAAGCAATGAATACGGCTGATGTACGAATTCCTCTTACTCCTAAAAACAAAATAAACTGTGGAAGATTTAAGAGACTTTTCCTCATTATAGCAAATAAAAAAGAATTTGATTAGGATTTTCATGAGAATTAACTTGTTTTTTTGACTACGTATTCATAAAAAGGGAATGAATACGGAATGATCATTTAGATTTAATCGCCAAATATATTGATAAAAAAGGATCCGATCAAAGGTGTTCTTACAGAAATCACCATAATTTGCAATGATACTTTGATAATTAGGGAATTTTTTTATGTTTTTTAGTCGGAAGGTAAATATTTATAAAATGCTAAATAGTAAAAATTGTTTGACACTTATTTATTTGGAAGTTTATTATTAATACGTATTCATAAATTAGGAGGGAAACATGAAACAGAATCTTTGGATTAACGGACTACATATGGAAACAGAACATTATTCAGAATTACTTTCTCCCTATTCAAGTGAAAAGATTGCAGACATTTCAATAGGAAATAAAGAGCAAACTCAAGAAGCAATACAAGCAGCTTATGATGCTAAAGAAGTAATGGCTAAAATGCCTGCTCATCAACGAGCTGCCATTTTAGAGAAAGTTTCGCAACTTCTTGAAGAAAATTTAGAAGAAGCGGCGAAAGTAATTGCTCTTGAATCGGCTAAACCGATTATCTTCGCTAAATCAGAAGTAATAAGAACGATTGAAACTTATAAATTTGCATCAGAAGAAGCTAAACGAATTCATGGAGAAACAATCCCCTTTGATGCGGCAGTTAGTGGTGTGGGAAAAATAGGCTACACCGTCCGAAATCCAATTGGTGTTATTGGAGCTATTACTCCATTTAATTTTCCCATGAATTTAGTTGCACATAAAGTGGGACCTGCTATAGCTTCAGGGAATACCGTAGTATTAAAGCCAGCTTCACAAACGCCACTTTCTGCATTTTATGTAGCTGACTTATTTAAAAAGGCAGGTCTCCCTGACGGTGCGTTAAATATTGTCACGGGACCAGGTGGAGTGGTAGGTGACGCTATTGTAGAAAGTGATCAAGTTAGTATGGTGACTTTTACAGGAAGCTCTTCAGTTGGAATTGCACTTCGGGCGAAGGCAGGGCTTAAGAAAACAACTCTTGAACTAGGTTCAAATGCAGCATTAATCATTGATGAGGGCATTGATGTAAAGAAGACTATTGATCGTTGCTTAATGGGTGCATTTTCTAACCAAGGACAAGTATGCATCTCTTTACAGCGTATATATGTACACGAAAAAATCTATGATGAGTTTGTTTCGCAGTTTGCAGAAGCGGCTAGCAAACTTAAACTAGGTGACCCTCTAAATCCTGAAACATATGTTTCATCTCTTATTTCACCGAATGATTTAGATCGTGCTTTAAGTTGGATTGAAGAAGCAAAAGCACAGGGGGCGACTATTGCATCTGGTGGCAAAGCACAGGGTAATATCCTCGAACCGACAGTTATTTTAGATGTAACGAGTAACATGAAAGTATCGTGTAATGAAGTTTTTGCACCAATTGTTTCAATTTGTAAAGTATCATCAGTAAACGAGGCAATCGATGCTGTGAATGATTCCCGATATGGGCTGCAAGCTGGAATATACACAAATAATGTTTCCAATGCACTGAAAGCAGCGGACGAATTGCATGTTGGTGGAGTGGTTATTAATGATGTGCCAACGTTCCGTGTTGATCAAATGCCATATGGTGGCGTAAAAGAAAGTGGAACAGGACGTGAAGGATTGAAATATGCAATTGAAGAGATGACTGAAATGAAACTGGTTATATGGCATAAAGGATAAATCACATGCAACGACTAAAATGAAATTAATTTATTTATCGGTTCTCATACTAAAGTTTGAAATGAGGGTATAGGTAATTATAAATAATGTCATGCTTAAACCCTATTTAAAAAAGATACAGTATTTGAAAAAGCAAATATCAAAGAGAAATTATTATAAAAATGGAGGAATCAAAAGATGGGTAAGCAACTAACCTCAAAAGAATGGCAAGAAAAACGCGATAAATATGTAGTAAAAGGAGTTAGTAATGGAAATCGAGCAATCGCTGTAAAAGGCAAAGGAGCGACACTATACGATTTGGAAGGAAAGAAGTTTATTGACTTCGGTGCGGCGATCGGAACAATTAACGTGGGGCATTCACATCCAAAAGTAGTAGCAGCTATACAAGAACAAGCAGAAAAGGTCATTCATCCTGGTTTCAACGTCATTATGTACCCGTCATACATAGAAATTTGTGAAAAATTGTGTGAAGCATCACCAGGAAATTTTGCGAAAAAAGCAATTTTACTAAACAGTGGTGCTGAAGCAGTTGAGAACGCTGTGAAAATCGCAAGAAAATATACAAAACGCCAAGCAGTTGTCACATTTACTCGCGGATTCCACGGCCGTACATTAATGACGATGACAATGACGAGTAAAGTAAAACCATATAAACTTGGTTTTGGTCCATTTGCACCAGAAGTATATCAAGCACCATATCCATATATGTATCGTAAGCCAGATGGCATGACTGATGAACAATACGAAGCAGATGTGATTGCACAGTTTGATCAATTTTTTGTGGCAACAGTTGCACCAGAGACTGTGGCGTGTATTGTTATGGAGCCGATTCAAGGAGAAGGTGGATTTGTTATACCACCAAAATCATTTGTAAAACATGTGCGTGAATTTTGTTCAAAACATGGTATTTTGATGGTTGCTGATGAAATTCAAACAGGTTTCGCAAGAACAGGAAAATTGTTTGCGATGGAGCATTTTGATATTGCAGCTGATCTTATGACTGCTTCTAAATCTATCGCAGGTGGTATGCCACTAAGTGCTGTTATCGGTAAGGCAGAAATAATGGATATGGCAGATCCTGGTGAATTAGGTGGAACATACTGTGGAAATCCACTTGCTTGTGAAGCAGCATTAGCAGTATTAGAAGTTATTGAAGAAGAACAATTATGTGAAAAAGCAAAATGGATTGGAGAAGTGCTTGAGAGCCAAGTGAGAAAATGGCAAGAAAAGTACAACTTCATTGGAGAATTCCGCGGTCTTGGAGCAATGTGTGCAGTAGAGATTGTAACAGATCAAAAATCAAAAACACCGAATAAAGAACTTACTACAAAAATAGCAAAAGCAGCAAACGAAGCTGGGCTTCTATTACTTACTGCAGGTCTAGATGGAAATATCATTCGTTTTTTAAGCCCATTAGTGATAACAGAAGAGGAGCTTAGCGAAGGTCTTGCCATTTTAGAAAACGTTTTAGAAAACGTATTAGTTTATTGTTAAAATTTTGTTGAAACTAAAACGTTCAATTGTTTTCATATGTTCAAACTTTTAAAGAGTAACTTCCGAATGTGGAGTTTAATAGGACATGCTCGAGTCTTTTAAAAAAAGGTTTTTATAAATAGTTTTATATTAACAAAAAAAGGATAGGGTGAATATGGAGAATCAAAACAAAGGTTTACAACAAAATTTAAAGAACCGCCATATTCAGATGATTTCAATTGGGGGAATCATTGGGGCTGGTTTATTCGTAGGTAGCGGGAATGTTATTCATAGTGCAGGTCCATCAGCAATTGTTGCTTATGTAATAGCGGGAGTATTAGTTGCACTTCTTATGAGAATGTTAGGAGAAATGGCTGCAGAGAACCCAGATAGTGGATCGTTTTCAACGTATGCAAAAGAGTCGATTGGCCCTTGGGCAGGTTACACGATTGGATGGTTGTATTGGTTTTTCTGGTTGATTACAATCGCAATCGAGTCGATTGCAGGTGCAAATATTATGAATTCATGGTTCCCGAGTATTCCATTATGGGGCTGGGCTTTAATTCTTACATTTGTTCTTACACTCACCAATATTTTATCAGTGAAAACATTTGGAGAGTTTGAATATTGGTTTGCCATTACAAAGGTAGTGGCGATTTCAGCATTTATGTTATTAGGTCTAGCGATTTTATTTAAATTTATCCCTACAATTCAATCTCCGGGATTATCAAATTTGACACAGCATGGCGGATTTTTCCCTAAAGGTGTGAGTGCAATATTAGGTGGGTTTATGACGGTTATGTTTGCATTTTTTGGATCTGAAATTGCTGCGATTGCTGCTGGTGAAACAAAAGATCCTCAAAAGTCTGTTGTTACTGCTATTAATTCTGTTGTTTGGCGTGTAGCATTGTTCTACATTGGATCAGTTACTATTTTAGTTCTATTAATGCCTTGGAATGACGCGAAATCGTTAAGTAGCCCATATGTAACGTTGCTTACAAATTTAGGGATTCCTGGGGCTGCAACAATCATGAAGATTGTTGTACTTTTTTCAGTACTTTCTTGTTTGAATTCAGCACTTTACACGAATTCTCGCATGCTATATTCATTAGCGAAGCAAGGAAATGCTCCGAGAATTTTTACAAAAGTAAACAAAGGTGGATCACCATATTGGGCGGTCTGGGCAAGTTCAGCTTTCGCCTTTCTAGCTGCAATTTTTAACTTTATTTCACCAGATAAACTTTTTTCATTTCTACTGAATGCATCAGGTTCAATTGCTCTTCTAGTGTATATTGTTATTGCAGTCTCGCATTTAATAAAGAGAAGAGAAGCTGAGAAAAAAGGTAAAGTATTACGATTAAAAATGTGGGGTTTCCCATATATAACTTACATTTCCATCATCGCAATGGTCGTAATTTATTTCTCGATGTTCTTTATGAGTGGTCTTCGCACACAATTCTATTTAACATCTTTAATTACAGTTTTAGTAATTTCTTCATTCTTCATTTTTAAAGTTGGAAAGAAAGAGAAAGTTGAATCAAAACATGAAGAATTGATTATAAATAATTAATGCATGTGCTAGTTTAATAAGAACGTAAAATGGCTGTCAATATTGACAGCCATTTTTTACATACAAAATATTAACATTTTATTTTAATAGAGCTTTTATACAAAGAAATTAACTATTTTTCGAAGTTCTTTTGTTAATTTAGTGCTAGTAGGACTAAGCCATCTTTTTGGAACAATTAGATGCTTGCAATTCTTACTATTTAAATAACTGTAAATAATTTGAGCTTCGTCGATTTCATCACGACTTACATCTTTAGAAGATTGGTTATGATTATTTTTGAAGTAATCAAGTGAATTTGAATAGATTTGTTCAATCAACTGTTCAACTGAATTTTCTTCAATTTCTACCAATTCACAATGCAATATTTGTGTCCGATAGATTAGAAAGTACTTAAATTTGTTGTTTTCTAATTGTTCAATTGTAATAATATGATGATTTTGTTCAGTAAATTCGATTAGCTTTTCTTTATTAGTTAAAGACTTAACCATTTCAATCCAATCCCTGTATTTTGCCGCAGCCTCAAAATCAAATTGTTCAGATGCTGATAACATAAGCTTTTCCATTTCTTCAAGCAGACTCATGTCAGTACGATTAAGAAATCGAATAACTTTATCAATTATCATATTGTACTCTTCAAGCGCTGGTCCACCTAGACAAACTCCATTACATGTCCCTAATGAATAATTTAAACAAGCGCTATTCTTAACCGCCAGATGGCCACAATTAATTTTAAAGCATTCCTTAATGCCAGTAACTGCTCTTTCAACTGTACTTCTACTTGTAAAAGGACCAAATATTAATACATTTTCACTTTCAATAGGCTCGTAGCTAATTTCAAATGAAGGAACTTTTTTATTTAAGTTGATGACTAAGTAAATAAAAGATTGCGGACTTTTCATCATGCGATTATACATTGGTTTAATTTCTTTAATTAAATGACACTCAAGCATGAAAGCATCGAATTCAGTATCAGTCAATAAATAGTCAAAATCCTTTAAATGGGTTACCAGTTTTTTCACTTTTGGTGAATGTCCCTTTGAATTTTGAAAGTAAGATTGAACTCGTTTTTTTAAGCTTTTTGCTTTTCCGACATAAAGGATTTGACCTTTTGAATCTTTCATTAAATAAACGCCAGGGGATAAAGGTAGATTTTTTACTTTTTCTTGTAGATTAATAGTAGTTCATCCCTTTTCTTGTAAGTATAATCTCATTTTAACATGAGTAATGAATTAAAAGTCAGAACAATTATGCGGAATAACTTCAACAAAACTTTATATAAAAAACATAATTTAAGTCTTTAATACACGCATAAAAGAACGATTACATGCGTAAAAATTGACTACAGATGATTTAAAGGAGAAGTGATCTTTGATGAAAACGATCTATACGACATCCTCTTTCTCCAATTGGATTCTAGCTTGTATTGTTAATGGATTAATAATTTGGTTATGCAGTTTATTTGCTCATCTAGTCGACTGGAAGTATGCTGACATGGGATTCTTCCTATACTTTGTCATTCTAGTATTCTATATTATTTGTTTAAAACTGAATGAAGGATTCCCAGCGCTTTTTCGGAAATTTGTACTCCGCAAAAAATTGGATATAGTTAATGTATCTGCTTATGAAGTAACGATTATTCTAGTAGCTATTTTTCACGTAGTAAGAGCGATTGTGATTTATAAGGATGCTCTTAGTGCCGTATTTTGATTCCATAAAAAACGAGGGAATCCTAACAGTCTAACTAGTTAGGAGAACCCTCTTTTTTTATTTTAATGGGATTTGGAAAGCTATAAAAAAAGAGTGATGAGAAAAGAAGTTTGAGCTGCAAATAAGTCTCTGAGTACAGCAAATAGAGAGCCAATCAGTGCAAATAAACAGCGTGCTGCAAATAACATCTGAGAATCGCAAATAAATTTAATAATTACCTATACTGGTTAGGGTATTTTGATCAGGAAATTGGACGATTGTAGACACCTTTAATATAAAGAGGCTCTTATTCTTACTAAATCGAATAAAAAATTCGTAAAATCCTTTAATTATGGATGGATTATACCAACTACAATAAAAAAAGCAGCTGAGATATCTCAATTTCTGTTTAAGGCAATAATATTTTACTTCCCACAATAAATTTTTAGATAAGGCCATAATTACTATATAATCTTCATAGGTGATGAAAATGTTTTTAAAAAAAATTACACTTTTGCGCGATGATATTCATTCCTTTAGCCAATATCCGTTTTCGATTCCTTCCATTAAATCTTTTGATGAATTGAACTTAAGAAGTAATGTAACCTTTTTTGTAGGTGAAAATGGTTCTGGAAAGTCTACGTTATTGGAAGCTATTGCTGATAAATGTGATTTTAATACGGCAGGTGGGGGGCGTAATAATAATTATGAAGTTTTTGCATCGGAGTCACAGCTTGGAAATTACATAAGACTTTCTTGGTTACCGAAAATTTCGAATGGATTTTTCTTACGAGCGGAATCATTTTATAATTTTGCTACTTACTTAGATGAATTAGAGGATCCAGAAAATGAAAAATATGACAGCTACGGGGGACAGTCTCTCCATCATCAATCACATGGGGAATCATTTTTGTCTTTGTTTTTAAATCGATTTAATGAAACGGCGATCTATTTGTTAGATGAGCCTGAGGCAGCGTTGTCTCCTGCTAGGCAATTATCATTTTTAAAAATAATTCATGATTTAGTAGAAAATGAAAATTCACAGTTCATTATTGCTACGCATTCTCCAATTCTCCTTGGTTATCCAAATGCAGATATTTTAAGCTTTGATCATGGAGAAATTTCTAGAATTGACCTCTAAAAAACTCATTTCACCTATGTGAAACTGAGTTTTTTGTTATTCATGCTCTATTAATTCTTTAGGTAATATAAATTGTCCATTTTCATCAGCGTGAAGATCAACAACTTTAAAGACAGCATCTAAATTTAATGGTCCATAAATATGAGGAAATAATTGCCCGAAGTTTTCAGTATCTTCATAGACGATTTTTGATTTTGTTTTTTCTTCATTAATACAAAGTAAATTTAAATCAGTTGCACCTTTAAAGAATAAGTTTGCGATTTCAACAGTTTGCTGGAGGGTTGAACAATGGATAAAACCCTCGTTGTTTAAACTATCAGGTGAATATGCACCTGAATTCTTTGCATTTTGCCAGTCTTTGTTTCCAATAATATGTAAAATCATTTTGGCTCTCCTTTAATCATCACTCAAAGTATAATTTAATTTTTCTTTTCATCTCTTCTTTATTTTCCGCAAATTGTTTATGTCGATGTCCATTCCCCCCAGATGTATGGGGAAATCCGTATAAAATGGAGTCCGAGTTTAAATAATCATTTGTTGTTAAATAGGTTAAAACTTTTGAAACATTAACTCCTAATGGGATAATGAGGGGACGTTCTAGTCTTATGATTTCCTCTGCAAAGGTATTAACTATATACTTTTTAAGTAAATCAGTTCTTAAAATATTCGGAGTTGAACCATTATAGTTTTTTCCTTTATAGAAAACAGGGTATTTAATCACGGATGTAGTTTGGACTAAATGACTTGCTGTACTAAAAAGTTCGCTAGTTGAATTTAATCCAAGATAATGATGTAATTCTAATTCATCTAACATGGCAATTAAATTTTTTCGCATCGGTCCTTCAAAGCTAGAATTCTTTTTAACTTCATGTAAAATTTCTTCGTCATCCATTTCCTTATCCTTAAGTCTAATCACAGTCGAATAAGATTGTTTCATTTGATGTAAGCCGGGGGTAATCCCAACAATGATGACTTTAGCTCGCTCATTAATGTACTCAAAGGGAGCATAATAAATTTCTAAATTTTTCTTTTCATCTTTATCTACTAGAAATTTTTCACTTTTTAATGCACTAGTTTCAAATGAAGGAGATAAAGAAGATATTAACGTTTTATATTCGTTATATTTTGCGTTAGCTAAGATAGCCATATTTGGTCCTCCATCACAACTATTTATAGTTCATTGTATCGAAAGTTCTCCATGAAATCCAACTATCTACCAACTAGCCTTTCACGTATAAAATAAGTGATTTTTGATAAAACTGATTAGCTGATAGTAAGTTGGAAATTTATGAAAGGCTGGAAGATTAAGTGGATTATTCTAATGAACAAAAGAAGCGTTTAAGAAAATTTAATTTACGTTCTTCCGTTCTTCATACTGAAGGAAATTTAATAGAAAACCTTAACATTATTCAAAGAATCTTTCCTACCTCTGATTTAGTAACAAAAGACTTGATAATTCGAGATAAGAAGGCAGTGCTTTGCTATTTGTCTAGTATAGTCGATGAACAAATAATATCTCAATTTATTAATACAATAAGTTCGAATACAATTGAAATAGAATTATTCATAACGAATAATACTGTTCGTACTAATCAAATCTTAGAAATTGAAACAGCGATATTGGATGGTAAAAGTATTCTATTAGTTGAAGGCGATCCAGTCGCATTTGTATATTCGACGGGAAAATTACCACAAAGAGCTTATACGCCTCCAAGTATTGATAATTCCTTAAGAGGCACAAAAATATCCTTTATTGAAACTGTTCAAGGTAATATTACTTTACTTCGAAGATTTATTAAAAGTCGTGATTTTCAAGTTAAGCAAATTGAAATTGGGAATGAGAATAAAAGTACGGTAGCAATTACGTATATCGATGGATTAGTAGATGAAGATTTATTAACTAGTGTTGAAGAAAGAATATCAAAGATAAAACTTGATTCTATTTTAAATGCAAACCATTTAGCCCAATTAATGGAAAGAAATCCATTTTCGCCATTTCCTCAATATTTAACAACTGAAAGACCGGATGTTGCGGCTACAACTTTACTTGAAGGAAGAGTAGTCCTAATCGTAGACCGTTCCTCTGATGTTATTATTTTACCGATAAATTTTGCAATATTTTTTAAAACGATTGATGATTATTCAGCAAGGGCTATGGTGGCTTCATTTAATCGTTTGCTTAGAGTAGTTGCGTTTTTTTTAACAATCTTTTTGCCGGGAATCTATATTGCAATTATTTCATTCAATTACGAAATTGTTCCTCTAAAATTGCTTCTATCCATCGGGGAATCTAGGGCAAAGGTTCCTTTCGACCCATTATTTGAAGCAATTGTTATGGAGATAACTTTAGAAATGTTAAGAGAAGCAGCGATTAGGCTACCAGCTCCTATTAGTACAACAGTAGGCATTGTAGGCGGGATCGTGATCGGTCAAGCAGCGGTACAAGCAGGAATTGTTAGTAATATTATGGTAATCGTTGTAGCTCTAACTGCTATTTCTTCATTTATTATCCCGCATTATGAAATGGCATCTAGCTTACGAGTCATTCGTTTTCCAATTATGATTATGGCCTCTTTATTTGGTTTAATCGGATTGATTGTAAGTACAATGATTCTCATGATCCATGGTTTGAGCTTATCTAGCTATAACAAACCTTATACATTGCCATTTTCACCAATTAATCTTGATGCATTTAAAGATACAATCATAAGAGTACCTTTAAAGTATCTTTGGAAAAAACAAAATAAACGTAATGAAGAATGAATGTTAGAAGGGATTCTTTCATGATAATTACGAAGTCAAAAATTACACAATTTCAATTTATTTTAATGATTTTTGGTATTCAAGTAGGGATTGGAATGTTGTCACTTCCGAGAGAACTAGCTTTAAAAGGGGGGACAAGTAGTTGGGTTGCAATTCTTTTTGGGGGAATCATTTCAACTTGTATTAGCATTTTATTTGTTAAATTAAGAGAGAAGGCTCCCAATTTAAACTACATAGGTTTTTTTACTTTTTATCTAGGAAAAATTATTGGATCAATCGTAGTTTTGTTACAAGCGAGTTATTTCCTATATGCTGGGTATCTCGTATTATGTAGAGCCATCTTATATATTCAATCCTACATTCTTCAAGAAACAAAAGGCTATATTTTATTAGTGTTATTTCTTTTTCCAACTTATCAGCTGATAATAGGTGGAATTCATCTAATTGGAAAATATATAGAAGCAATTTTTCCAATTGCTTTTTTTACTTTATTCATGCTACTTTTCACGCTTAAAGATGCTGATCTAAATTTTATTTTACCAATTATAAAGAATGGCTGGATGCCGATTTTTAAGACAATTCCATTAACGACAACTTCATTTCTAGGAATTGAGTTAATTCTAGTTTTTTATCCTTATTTAAAGTCGAAAGAAAAGGCAATTAAAGGTGTTATTATTGGAAATGCATTAACAACTTTTACATATATTTTTGTAACAATTATTTGCTTTGTTATTTATAGTCCTTATGAAATCAAAATGACGTTTGAGCCTGTAATCGATATTTTAAGTATAATGGAATTCCAATACGTTGAGCGATTAGATTTCATTTTATTCTCATTATTTTTAATGATTATATCGAAAACATGGGTTACGTATATTTGGGCCGGGATGAATGGATTTTCAGAGTTATTTAAATTTAAACTAAAACCTTTTATTATTATTATTCTTTTTATCGTAATTCTCATACTTACGTTTATTCAAGTACCGACGTTTACAAATACGACTATTCATTTGCATTATATAATGGTGTCTGGTTCATGCATAATAATCGGTATTCCAATCCTCTTATTGGTGGGCGGTTTCATAAAAAATAGGTTAAGTAAGGTGAAAATCAATTGAAATATTTTCAAGTATGTTTGCTTAGTATTTTTTTAGTAATCGGCGTCTCAGGTTGCAGAGGGAAAATTAATATAGAAGATGTCACATTATCGATGATTTTAGGAATCGATGTAAATGATGAAAATAAAGTAGAAGTATATATGGCAAGCCCAGTCTTTAGTGAAGAAACAAAAGAGAAAACTGAACATTTTAGTGTACAAACTCTTTCTATTAAAGAATCAAGAAATTATTTTGATACCCGAGCTAATGGTGTTACTGGTGGTGGTAAAATTCAAGCAATTTTAATTGGATCAAAGGTTCTTGAACATAAAAATTGGTTTTCAATAATGGATATGTTTTATCGAGATCCAAAGTTTCGATTAAATGCCGATCTTATTTTTGTAGATGGTCCACTTTCCGATGTATTTAATTTAAAACCAAAGGATAAACCAGAGTTGCCAATCTATATTCCTCAATTAATACAAACTGCTGATTTTCGAAATGTTGCTTTCAAAACGTCTTTACGAATGTTTCATCAAATGTATTATGAGAAGGGAATAACACCTTTTGCACCTGAACTTACAGTACAAGGTGACCATTTAGTAGTCAATGGAACGACAATATTAACCAAAAATAATTTGTATAATCGAACCCTATCAATGAATGAAACACAAATGTTGAAAATTTTAAAAGATCATTTAGTAGGGCAATTAGTTGTTGCATTGAATCTTAAAAAATTTAAAAGAGATCAAGACGATGTTTTTACTGAAGAAGAAACTAGTTTTTATATTAAAGATGTAAAGCGGAAAATCGATAAAAAATATTCAAATGGTCGCTATACTTTTAATGTAAACTTGACAATGCCGATTATGATTACAGAATCCCCAATAGGATTGACAAATGCAACAGAAAAAGAATTGAAAAATGCAATACAAAAAAAATTACAAAAAGAATTAAATGATTTAGTCCAATCTTTTCAAAAAGATAAAGTTGATCCAGTCGGATTTGGCATTCTTGCTCATTCATTTCAATACTCTGATTGGGAGAAAAATGAGAATCATTGGCTTGATACATACCAAAAATCGAATATAAAGGTAAAAGTAAAAGTTATTGTTATCGATAAAGGAATAACGATGTAAATATAGAAAACCCACCAAAAAAATTGGTGGGTTTAAGCTTATGCGGCTGCATTTTCAATAGCTGTTGCTTTTCTTTGTTTACGATCATGCAATAAATAGTAAATGACAGTCGTTGATAATACAGCAATTGCCGTTATTACGTACATAATATGGAATGATGCTTTCGCAGATACAATTCCAAGTACGTAAGAGCCAATTCCCATACCGGTGTCAAAAAACATAAAAAATGTTGCTGTTGCCATTCCCTTTTTTGCAGGGGCAGCAGTGTTAATCGCTAATGTTTGGAAACTAGGTACGATTGAACCATAGCCTAGACCGATTAAAGCAGCGGAAAATAAAAAGATTGTTGGTACAGTTGAAAAACTCAAGACAACTAGACCAATCGTAAATAAGATGATCCCAGGATAAACAATTATGTTTGCTCCTTTACGATCAAATAGTTTACCAGTGAAAGGTCTTGAACCTAAAATGAAAACTGCATAAACAATAAAAAAGAAACTAGCAATATCTACAAAACCTAAATTCTTTGCGTATAATGTGATAAATGAAATGATACCACTGTAACCAAAAGAGATAATTGCTGAAGTAATTGAGATTGGTAATGCTGAACGCTCAATTAATTGTGATGGTTTAATTCGAGTTTTTGCTTTTAATGTTTGTTTAGGAATCGCAATGAATAGACCGAAAATAAGTGAAATAATTGCGAAGAATCCACAAACAAAAAACAAAATATGGAAGGTGAAATGATTCATTAAATTAATACCAAGATAAGGACCAAATACCATTGCAAGGATCATGGATGAGCTATAATAACTCATACCTTCGCCTCTACGTGATATAGGAACTATTTCAGCAACTATTGTGCCTGTTGCAGTTGTTCCTAGACCAAAAGCAATCCCTTGTGCAAAACGCAATAATAGTAATAATGCAAAATTATTTATAAAAGGATATAAAAATGTTGTTAAAGTAAAGAAAACTAATGAAATGATTAGTATTTTTCTGCGACCAATTGTATCAAGCCAGATACCTGCAAATGGACGAATTGCAACTGAGGCGATAAGAAAGCATGTTACTACAAGACCGACTTTACTATCTTCTTGGCCTAAATTATCAATCACAAAAATCGGCAATGTCGCCATCAACGTATAAAATACTAAAAACACAAAAAATCCACTTAAGCTTACACTTAGAAAATCCTTTGTCCATAAACGCTCGTTTTTCAAACTTATTCCCCCTGTTTAGTAACCTCCGACGCTTTCATATTGTTCATCATTTTTTGAAAAACTTGAAGTGCAATATCAAGCTCTTCATCGGATATATCTTTAATAACATCATTCTCAAATGAGATGATTTGCTCTTTCCAACTATCAAAATGATTTATAGATTTATCAGTTAGATGAATCATTTTTTCTCTTTTATCTGTTCCTTCTTTGCGAACAATTAAGTCTAACGTTTCCATTCTGCGAAGTGTTCGTGTCAGTGTAGGTGGCTCAATATTCAAATTCGAACAAATTGTTCGTTGAGTACATGGTCCATGTAAATGGATGTAGTGAATAACGGACCATTGTGCCAAATACAATCCAGTAGGAACAAGATGCTCATTAAATGATTTCGAAAACTGACGTGTAGTTTGATTTAATAAAAAAAAGAAAGGCTGCTTTTTGCGCATAAAAAAGTCTCCTCGGAAAATTAGTTAGCTAGCTAATTAAAATAGTTGTCTAGCTAATTATATTTGAACAAATTGTGAATGTCCAGTGAATGAACTTAATTAGTATAAATTTAGCATAAGAGCAAATATTAAATGTAGAAAAATTTTACAAAACAGTTAGGACGGTATTTGAGATGGCAGGAGCAATACATGCAACAAACGGTAAATCTCACAAAATGAAGATTGTGCAAAGAGCAATTGCAATGCTAGTTGGTGCTTTACTTGTAGCGACTGGTCTTGAAATTTTTTTAGTTCCAAATGATGTTATCGATGGTGGAATAACAGGAATATCAATTATGTTTTCCCATCTTACAGGACTTCCACTTGGGGTATTTCTATTTGTACTAAACCTACCTTTTTTTTATTTGGGTTATAAACAAATTGGGAAAACATTTGCCATATCAACCATTCTTGGTATTACTGTTCTTTCCTATTTAACAAGTATGTTTCATCATATTCCTGCTTTTACGGAAGATATTCTACTTGCAACAATTTTCGGAGGAATGGTCGTAGGTGTCGGAGTAGGATTAGCCATTCGATTTGGTGGCGCACTAGACGGTATTGAGATTCTTGCGATCATTATAAATAGTAAGGTTCCTTTTTCCGTTGGTGAAATCATTATGGTTTTCAACTTATTTATTTTAGGAGCTGCTGGATTCATTTTTTCTTGGGATCGAGCAATGTACTCAATTATTGCTTATTTAGTTGCATTTAAAACAATTGATATCGTAGTTGAAGGATTAGAACAATCAAAATCAGCATGGATCATTAGTGACAAAAGTGATGATATTGGAGAAGCGATTCTTTTTAGAATGGGCCGTGGTGTTACATATATAAATGGTACTGGAGCATACTCAGGTGAAACTACAAAGGTTATCTATTGTGTTATCACTCGATTAGAAGAAGCGGAATTAAAAACAATTGTCGATGACATTGACTCTACTGCCTTTTTAGCAATTTCAGATATTGCAGAAGTACGCGGTGGAAGATTTAAAAAGAAAAATGTACATTAGGATTGGTTAACAAAAGCATTGAATTAGGAGGAAGGTTCAGGATTGATGGACCTTCTTTCCTTTTATTCTCATGCTATATGCTGTATTATTTAATTGATAACTGAAAATTTAGAAAACTGTTTTTGTAGATAAATTTATAATTTGATAGATTAGAAGGCTTAAAAGGAGGGAGAAGTTGGATGGAGAAGTTCGATGTGATTGTTGTTGGTGCAGGATTGGCTGGTTTAGTTGCAACTGCTGAGATGGCTGATGCTGGGAAAAGTGTATTGTTATTAGACCAGGAACCAAAAGCGTCAATAGGTGGTCAAGCTTGGTGGTCATTTGGTGGGCTATTTTTAGTAGATTCTCCTGAGCAACGTAGGTTAGGAATTAAGGATTCAAGGGAATTAGCTTGGCAGGATTGGCTCGGAACTGCAGGATTTGATCGAGAAGATGATGAGGATTATTGGGGAAAGAAATGGGCAGAGGCATATGTCGAGTTTGCATCAGGTGAGAAGAGGCAATGGCTTTATGACATGGGGGTGAGATTTTTTCCAATCGTCGGTTGGGCTGAACGTGGAGGATATCTTGCAGAAGGTCATGGAAATTCAGTGCCCCGATTTCACGTAGTATGGGGGACAGGTCCTGGAATTGTTGCTCCTTTCGAACGAAGAGTTCGCGAGCATATGAAAAAAGGTTTAGTAGAATTCAGATCCCGACATCGTGTAGATCAACTTCTAACACAAGATGGAGCTGTAGTAGGAGTAAGTGGTTCTTTATTAGAACCAAGTAAATCAGAGAGAGGAGAAGATAGCTCTCGTAAAGTCATTGGTGACTTTCAATATGGGGCAAAGGCCGTTTTAGTATCAAGTGGCGGTATTGGAGCGAACTTTGATTTAATACGCCAAAATTGGCCAAGTCGATTAGGTACTCCGCCGAAAAGGATGATATCTGGTGTACCAGCACATGTTGATGGTCGGATGCTTGCCATTACTGAAAATGCTGGTGGTCGAATTGTTAATCGTGATCGAATGTGGCACTACACTGAAGGCATAAAAAATTGGAATCCGGTATGGAGCAATCATGGTATCCGAATTCTTCCTGGACCATCTTCAATTTGGTTGGATGCCCGAGGACAACGATTTCCTGCACCAAATTTTCCTGGTTTTGATACTTTAGGTACATTACAAGCCATTCAAGAAACTGGTTATGATTACTCCTGGTTTATTTTAACGAAAAAAATTATTCAGAAAGAGTTTGCCCTTTCAGGTTCAGAACAAAATCCTGATTTAACCGGAAAAAGCATAAAACAAGTGATGAAAAGAGCAACTTCAGGGATACCGGCACCGGTAAAAGCTTTTATGGAAAAAGGAGAGGACTTTGTCGTTGCAGACACGTTAGAAGAGCTTGTTGAAGGCATGAACAAGATAACCGGGGAAAATTTACTAAACTATGATGAAATCGAACGTCAACTGATTTCACGTGATCGTGAAATGGATAATAAATTTACGAAAGACTTACAAATTACTGCCTTAAGAGGAGCGCGAAATTATATTGGTGATAAATTAATTCGTGTTGCATCTCCTCATAAAATTTTAGACCCAAAAAACGGTCCGTTAATTGCTGTTCGTTTAAATATTGTAAGTCGTAAAACACTTGGTGGACTTCAAACAAATTTAGATGGGAATGTATTAAATTCTTCGGGTGATGCGATTCCTGGACTATACGCTGCAGGTGAAGTTGCTGGGTTTGGTGGCGGTGGTGTACATGGTTATCGCTCGATGGAAGGAACATTTTTAGGCGGTTGTTTATTTTCAGGTAGACAAGCAGGAAGAGCGATTAGTAGAGATTTAGAATAAACAATTGGAGAACTCCGGGTCATCAACTCAAATAGTTTTAAATGATAAATTGATTAAGGTAGGGAAAGGCTGGAATTTTAATTAGGCTTCTTGTTTTTCCTTATTTATTTTTTCTTGTTGACCTAAACCATAGTTTAGGTCTTATGATATTCATGTCGAGGTAAAAATAAACAGTAAAAGAGGAATTAAAATGAAACTTACAGGAAATACGATCCTTATAACAGGTGGAAGTACTGGAATCGGATTAGCTTTCGCAGAACGTTTTATTAAATTGGGAAATAAAGTCATTGTTACTGGACGACGTGAAAATGTACTTAAAAATGCTAAAGAAAAATTTCCAGATCTTATTACACATGTGAGTGACTTGAGCTCTGAATCAGATCGTGTGTCATTATTTAATTGGGTAACAAAGAATTATCCAGAAGTGAATGTGCTAGTGAACAATGCAGGGATTCAACAACGTTTTAATGTTTTAAATTCAGATGCTCAGAACGATTGGCAGTATTTCAATAAAGAAATCACAACCAACATTGAAGCGCCTTTCCATCTGTCTATGCTGTTTGCTCCATATTTTGCTACAAAAGAAACGGCAACGATTATGAATGTTTCATCGGGATTAGCTTTTACTCCTTTGGTCATTGCGCCAATCTATTCAGCTACAAAAGCAGCACTTCATTCCTTTACAATGAGTTTGCGTCATCAACTTTCTGATACATCTGTGGAAGTAATTGAAATTGCTCCTCCGGCAGTGAATACAGACTTAGGCGGAGCAGGATTGCATACCCACGGTGAACCTTTAGATGAATTCGCCGATGGGATTTTCATGGGATTAAAAGAAGGGAAACAAGAAATTGGATATGGAACTTCAGTTGAACGACTTCGTATGTCACGAGATCAAGTCGATGAGCATGTTACAAATATGTATAATATGTTGAAAAATACAATTCAATAACCATCTATTTAAGCAGTTTAAATTCCAAAAAATATTAAAATTCACTTTGTTTGTTGAGCATAACATTTGAAGGGGAATAAAAATAACAAAAGGGCAAATTCGTTAATTCGAATTTGTCCTTTTGTTGCTTGTATGGGTTTTACATTATTCCTTACTCCAAACAACCGTATAGCCTGTTCGATGAAAGGGTACGAATAAAAAGGGTACTTTAAAAATGAACAAGCTATAAATAGTAGAAAAGGAGAAAGTGTGTAATGGATAAAATGAAGAATACAGTCAGTCCCGACACACATGCTGGTATGACACAAAAAACAGTTGGGCAGTTTTTGTTTGATTGCTTGAAGCAAGAGGGGATTACAGAAATTTTCGGCGTCGCTGGGGACTATAATTTTTCACTACTTGATACTTTGGAGCGATATAACGGAATCCAGTTTATTGAAGGACGGAACGAACTAAACGCGGGTTACGCTTCAGATGGCTATGCAAGAATAAAGGGGATTTCTGCTCTTATTACAACGTTTGGTGTTGGGGAGTTGAATGCATGTAATCCAATAGCCGGAGCCTATAGCGAACATGTTTCAATAATCCACATTGTTGGTTCGCCAAAAGAAAAAGATCAAAAAGAGCACAAGCTAATGCACCACACTCTAATGGATGGGGATTTTAATGTATTTCGTAATATGTATAAACAGATAACGGCCTATAGTGCGGTACTTACACCTGAAAACGCCAAGATTGAAATTCCTGCTGCTATTCGCATTGCAAAAGAAAAGAAACAACCTGTTTACCTCGTTGTGGCTGATGATTTAGTCGATCAGCCGATTATGGAACGGATAGAGCCAACACAACAACTAAAAACGTCAAACTTAAAATCTCTTCAGGCTGCGACAGAGCATGTCCGTCAACTACTAGAAAATGCAAAGCGGCCTGTTATTCTAGTGGATGTAAAAACAATGCGTTTTGGCCTTCAGGCTGCTGTACTAAATTTAGCAGACGCCATGAAGATACCTGTTGCGTCCATGATGTTCGGTAAAGGGGCATTTGATGAAACCCATCCAAGTTATATTGGGATGTACCTAGGCTCGTTTGGATGTTCTGAAGTTCAAAGTACGGTAGAAAATGCAGACTGTATCATTGCGATTGGTTTGGTACCAGCGGACACCAACACAGGGAATTTTACAGCAAAACTGAATTCAATGGTGACTATTAATATCCAATCGGACCTAGTGAAGATTGCTGAGGCGGTATATCCGAACGTTCTTGCTAATGACATGCTTCAAGCAGTACAAAATGTGGGTTATACAGGTCAAGTATTGCATAAAAAAGTGTCATTTCCATACGATCAATACAATGTAAGTAATGAAGAACCACTTAAGGCAGCCGGCTATTATCCACTTTTCCAACGTATGCTGAAACAGGACGACATTATAATTGTTGAGATTGGTACACTCTTCAATGGCATGGCAGAGGTGAGACTGCCTAGTAATATTACATATATTGGGCAAGGAGGCTGGGGCTCCATCGGATATGCAACACCCTCGACGTTTGGTGCCTGTATCGCAGCCCCAGAACGTCGGGTGTTACTTTTTACAGGTGATGGTTCACTACAGTTAACTGCACAAGAAATCAGCTCTATGATATATTATGGCTGTAAACCGATAATTTTCGTCTTAAATAATGACGGTTATACCATCGAAAAATATTTAAATGTAAAAACCAAAAATCAAACATACAACAAAATCCCTAGATGGTCTTACACTAAGCTAGCTGAAGCTTTTGGAGGCAATGCGTTTACTGCTATTGTTCGTACTTATGGAGAGCTTGAACAGGCAATAAACGAAGCTGAAATTGAATGTTCCGAAAGAGTCAGTATTATTGAAATCATTATAAAAGACCCATTGGACGCACCAGAAAATATGAAAAAGATGTACAAGTATTTGGAGAAACAGGCAATGCAACGCAGTCAAAAATAGTCAGTATAAACAAAAAAGTTGGAGTCAATGATCCCAACTTTTTTTGATGTTCATCGCTCTATTATTTGTTCAATATACCGAGTAATGAAAACGTTGATTTGCCTTCTTATAGCTGGCCTGAAATTTAGTTTGATTTTTTCTCTTGACTTGAAATCCATTTCATAAATTAGATTGAAAGTAAGCTGATTTTCAACGGAGGGAGAAAAAATGAACAGAAAAGTTAACTTTCAACATGATGAAAATGTAGTGTCTACCGTTACAGGCTTATTGGAAATCTTTGATGGAACACTAAATATTTACTTTGGAGATTTGTTTTTAACCAATAAAAGATTATATATTGTAAGCACTAAACTAATAAATATGGAAAAATCATTCTGGTTTGAAGGAGAAAAGAAAGATATTGAACATTCTACACTCATTGTAGGAGAACACAGGATTACGGTAAGATGGGCATACAGTGGAAACCTCCTTTACTTTTTAAACGCTTTTTCCGAAAATGAATGGTAATGCATAAAAATCCTTGATAATTCATATATGTTGGAGGTGTGCAATGGCAAATATTAACGATATTGCAAGATTAGCAGGTGTATCAGTCTCTACTGTTTCTAGAGTACTAAACAATTATCAGTATGTTGCTAGTGATAAACGTGAGGCAGTTCTTAAAGTTATTGAAGAAATGAACTATACACCAAATAAAAATGCAATTGATTTAATTCGAGGAGAAACACGGACAATAGGGGTTATTCTCCCATATAACAACAATCCAGCATTTGATCAAATATTAAACGGTATACTGAACAAGGCATTAGAGAAAGATTTTTTGATAACGGTGCTTCCTTCAAATTATCGTAAAGAAAAAGAAATGGAGTATTTGCAAAAATTAAAAAGCAAGCTGTATGATGGCATCATTATCACTTCACGAGCAAATGATTGGGAAACAATCATTCCGTTTAGCGAATATGGTGCAATCGTAGCTTGTGAATATACACAACACAAAGAAATCGGCTGTTCCTATATGGACCGCTATTCTTCTTATCTAGATGCCTTTCAACTATTAAAAAACAAAGGGCATGATGTGGTAGCATTCACAACTGCTAGGCTAGAAAGCAACAGCACGAAGCAAATGATTGCTGCCTATATTGAAATATTTGGTGAACTACAACCTGAATACCATCACACAGATTGTCATTGCTTAGAAGACGGATATGAAGCAGCAAAGAAATTTCTACAATTACAAAAAAAGCCGACTGCTATCTATGCAAATGGGGATGAAGTGGCTGGTGGAATGTATTTATACGCAAAGTCGCAACAATTGAATATCCCTACTGATTTAGCAATCATTGGCCAAGAAAATCAACCAATTGGAATCGGTATGGGAATTTCTACAGTGGATCATCAATTAACAAAAATCGGTGAACAAGCTTGTAGCCTTGTAATAGCGAAATCTAGAGAAAAAGTAAAAATACCATATCGAATTATAGATAGAGATTCTATTTAAAGCATAATGAAAGATAAAAAAATAGAGAAAAATGTGGGGAAAGAAAATGAGTAAAAAATTTATTGTTTTTGATATTGATGGAACATTACTAACGACTGAAATGAAGTTTTTAGACAGTACGAAACAAGCTTTGGTTTCTCTAAAAGAAAATGGACATGAAATCGTAATCGCGACAGGAAGAGACTACACTTCTGCAATATCCATCGTCGACGAACTCGAAATTGATACGTATGTTTTATGCAATGGATCAGTAGGGTTTGTCCGTCATGAAATAGCTCATGAAGAAATATTTTCAAAAGAATCTATAATGGAACTAATTGAAATTGCGATGGAAAACAATGATCAGATTGTGTTCCAAACATTAAAAGGTGTAAAAAGACATTTTGAAGAACCTGGAGAGCCATTAACTAAGTCCTATAAAAGTCTAGGATTGATTATACCTGACTTTGATGAGATGTATTGGAAAGAAAATTCTATTATTCAAGCTATGTTGTTTTGCAAGACTGAAGATCTTCACAAATATGATATCAACGAATTCCGCTATGTTAGTTGGCATCAATTTGGCTCAGATGTCATTCCTAGAGAAGGTTCGAAAGCAAAAACAATTTTGAAAATCGCTAAAGAAAATGGATTTAAGCGTGAAGATATCGTCTTTTTCGGAGACGGAATGAACGACATCGAACTAATGGAACATTCAGGAGTTGGCGTTGCAATGGGAAATGCTGAAATAGCGGTTAAAGAGAAAGCCGATTTAATCACAGATAGTTGCAATGAACATGGAATTTACAATGCTCTTAAGAAAATGTTATTAATCTAATATGTGAACGAATTCTGTCTTTATGTATGATATTTTTTGGAAAATGGAATAATAAGCTTCAGTTAGCTCTTTATCTGGAGGACAAATATGAAGCGCACATTTATAATAATTGGAATATTTTTACTCTTAATGATCATAATTGGTGTTGGATCGATATTTCTATCCCCAAGACCTGTAACCTGGTTTCTGAAAAAGTCTTTTGCCGGTGGTATGGAAGTAGAGGCCGCTGATTATAGTATAGCAAAACAAAAAACTACAATGGATACTGATATTGAATACTCTTCAAAATATAAAAGCAGTACGTTTGATCTGATTAAATATAAAGGTAACCAAAAATACGTTCCAACCATTTTTTGGATTCATGGTGGTGCTTTTGTAGCGGGAGATAAAAATGATGTTCGAAAATATGCTACATATATAGCGAGTCATGGGTATAATATAGTGAATATAAATTACCCTTTAGCGCCGAGTGTTGCTTATCCAATACCTTTACAACAAATTGATCAAGCTTACAAGTTTGTAAAAAAAAATGCTGATAAATATGGACTGGATTTAAACAATATTTATATAGCTGGAGATTCAGCTGGAGCTCAACTTACAGCACAATTTGTAAGCATTCAAATGAATAAACACTATTCTGATACAGCTAAAATAGGTCAGAGCGTTGATCCAAATACAATTCGTGGTGCGATTCTTCTTTGTGGTCCTTATGATATGAAAGAAGTTCGGACACATGCTTCGTCAAAGTTGACGAAATTTGTATTTAAACGAGTTGGATGGGCCTATTTTGGAAAATACAATTGGGAAGATGAAAAGATGACAAAGGAAACATCCCTTTTAAGAAATGTACCGGAAAAATTTGTTTCAACTTTTATAACTGACGGAAATACAGGTTCCTTTGAATCACAAGGTAAAAAATTTGCAGCTTTACTAGAAAAAAGAACAGGTGTTAAACAAGTCTTTTATAGTAAATCAGATGGAAAACTAGGTCATGAATACCAGTTCCAAATGAACACGAAAGCCGCTCAAAATACATTTAATGAATTACTCAATTTTTTAAATGGTACGAAAGTTTCTCAATAAAAAAGCGATGGGATTCATACGATTGCTGCCCATTTATAAAAAAAGAGTCTCATAAGTACTTTCACTTATGAGACTTCTTTTACTTTATAAATTTTTAATTATTTTACACCAACTGCATCAAATGCATTATTAACAGTTGTTACTTCAGCAGAGCCTGCACCATATAAGTCAGCAGCAGATTGTACAAGTGCTGCACGTGCTTGACTAAATGTTGCTGAAGAAGTTAAGTAAACTGTATTTGCGCGATAGAAAATTTTAGCAAGTTTATCATTACCAATGCCTGTTACAGATACACCGTAATGAGTTCCACCAACTGCAATTAAGTAAGCAGCTTTGTTAATGATACTGCTATTTGTATGAACGCCTCCATTATCAGAAGTTCCAGTGTAACGTTTTGAGTAGTGATCTGGATCACCATATTTAGTTGGATCACTCATAGAACGAAGTGAGTCACCAGCAATACCTGGTGTGTAGATATCCTCACCAATCTCGTAATCTGGATTGTTATTATTATAGAACTCAATAACAGTTCCAAAAATATCCGAAATAGCTTCGTTTAATGCACCAGATTCATTTTGATAGATTAAGTTCGAACTTCTTTCTGTAACAGCGTGAGTTAACTCATGCGCTACTACGTCAAGTCCACCTGATAGGTAAGTGAATGTTGTTCCATCACCATCACCATAAACCATTTGAGAACCGTTCCAAAATGCATTGTTATAACTACGGCTATAATGGACAGTTGATTTTAAAGCAGCACCATTACCATCAAATGAATTACGTCCAAATACTGTTTTATAATAGTCGTATGTTTTTCCAGCATAGTAATGTGCATCAACTGCTGCAGCTTCACTTGTGCTATTTAGTAGTGTGTCAGTGCTTGACAAAAGAGTACCAGGAAGAGTAGTACGATTAGCCCCATTATATGTGAAAATACCGTTTCCTCTTGTATTGTCTTGTAAATAATAAGTTGAACCAGATAAAGTCATATTTAATGTTTTTGTATCACCAAGTACACCTTTTCCTGTTGCAGTTACATTTGTACCAGAAACTGTTGGTTTAGCAACTGATGCTCCAGCTGATTTACTAGCAGCATGGATGCTGTCCATTGTATCAATACTATTATATTTATTTAAAATTTTTCCTGTTGAAGCTTCAATGAAATAATTAAAGTTTCCAGGTTTAGGAGAAAGGAAGTTTAAGTTTACAACATAAGCATACGTAGCATTATCACCATTTGTATAAACTACTAGTTGAGCTGTTGGGTCTTTTTCATAGACAGGGGTATATCCAAGGTCTGCTTCTGCGATTTTGATAGATTTATTAGCGTTAACTTTTTTAGTAGATTTTAACCCTTTTTTAGTATCTAAGTTTGGAATAACTGTACCAGAGAAAACATTTAGAGTACCATTATCTCCAACTACAGCCGTTTGAGTAGATCCCCATACAGGAACACCGTTATAAACTTGTTGTAGTCGAAGTGCGGTACCATAAGTATCTTTTTTGCTAGACTCAACAATGAACGACTCTTCTGCGGATTTTGAACCAAGTTTGAACTTATCTTTGTTAGCATTTACATACCCTTTTACAACACTTTCAGCGCTCTTAGCTGATGGTTTTGTCAGGTGTCCAGAAACGAATTCAGGAGATCCTATTGATTTGTTGTACTTGTATTTAGATAATACATTTTTTGGTGCAGCATATGTATTAGTTACTCCTAAACTACTTGCCGCCAAACCTACAGATAATCCAACCGCTAAAACTTTTTTGTTCATTAAAAATTCCTCCCCTTGGTTAACAATGTGGTATTGAGGAATTCATCGTATCATTTCAAAAACTGGTTTATCAAACGACGAAAATCGTCAATTCTTGCATTTTGTTAGGCAAAAATAAGCGAAAATATCGACGAAAAATAAATTCTGAATCTTTAAAATAGTTAAAAAGTAATGAATTTAGTTAAAAAATGGTAAATAAAAAATCGAATTTTATTAAGAATATGTATGATTTTGGTTAAAATTAACTCAAGAAAATGGAGCTTAAAGAGAAAAAAAGCATTGGAATTATTATATTAGAAAATGATTATTTATTATTTTTATAAGAAGGTAAAGTCAGAAATACAAAAAAGCAGAAATTGTGGTGAATTCCTGCTTTCCTGCTTTTAATATTCATTGGATTTTTTTGCGTTATCTTTGCTACATCGAAAGGCCTTTATCAACAATTACAATCTTTGTATTTACATGTATCTTTGAGTCTTTTAAAGCCTCTGGCCATTTTGATTTTACTTTTTTCCATTGTTTATGTTCGTAAGAGCTTGCTAAGATTCCTAGGCCAATCGGATCAACTTCATCAGTTTGTAAATTATGGACAAATTTATTTAAATCCTTTTCCATTGACGAGCTAATGTCCTTACTTAATTTATTAACCATTTTGTCACTTAACGGATAAGGTGATTGGGTAATCATGATAGGGATTGTTAATGATATTTTAAAATCAAAATGGTTGTGAGCAAATTTACAATCTACTTTTCTTTTAATATCCTTTACATTAAAGCTTGTTTGTCTTAGGTTAATTAACTGGTTATTTCCTTGTCCTTTCTTACTACCAGCAGTAGTAATCATTGGGGCCAACTGACCAGTTTTTTTTCCTTGCAGCATGCGTAATAGTTGCGTTTCTTGTATGGAAAGAGTTCTTTTTGTTAAAAAATGTCGATCTAGTAGCGCTACACCGCTAACTTCAAGTTCCCCGTCTTTAACTGACATTTTTGGTATATAGGGCGTTATTCCGCTTTCGAATTCCATCAGATGAAACATTCGAATTGATGTTCGAATGGTAATATTTCGAAAATCAGCAGTCTCGATTAACTGTGGGATAAAAATTGATAATCTCGGTTTATCTTTTTGTTTTATATCAATAAGTTCAGAAACAGATCCATCAAAATAGACAAGATCAGCATTTTGTCTTAATTTTGGATCACGATAGAATAAATCTAATAGGGCTGTCCAAGTTTTGTTTTCAGTCAATCTATTGCTAATTAAAAAAGCTTGTAGCTTTCCTGCTGTAGATACACCAGTTACTCTTGAATCAAATAAGTTACGAGCTTCTCGGACTGATGAAGCATCTACCATAATCTGTTCATTTTTTTCTTCTGCATCTTTACTAAAAACAGGACTGGACATAAAAACTTTGAGTTGTTTGTTTTGTTCATCGGTGTCGATTCCTAATATTAGTCCCATCGTAATATCTTCAATATTTACGGTTTTTTTGCAACCTGTTAAAAGCACAAGAATTAACAAGCTGATCGTTGCGATTTTTAGACTTTTCATCCAATCACCTTATTTCCTAATGAACGAACCCAAATGAATATTAAAATTGTTAACATACCGATCGAACCATATGTAGATAAGAGCTGCATGTAAAGATTATTTTGTTTAAATGTTGGGATGAAAAAACTTGTAAGAAATAAAAAGACACAAGATAGGCCTATGAATAAATAATCAATCCGTTTTTGTTGAAACACCTCCGCCAAATTAGTAACACCAATCCACATATACATAATCCAAGTTTTAGAAATAACCATTAGAAAAAGTGAAAAAAGAACGAAGTCTAATCTTTCAACGTATTGAAATTCAATGACACTTAAAATATCTAATACTGGTTCAAAGATCAACTTGATCTCATCAGGGCTGTATACGACAAAACAAATAATTGAAACGTATAAATAGAGAAAAGTTATCATACCATTTGCAATCATAACACCTTTTAGTGCTTTTTCTTTTTCTTCTAAATAAGGATAGAGTATGAAAATAATTTCTATTCCTAAAAAAGCTGTAACTGTTGAAGGGACAGCTTTAAAAATTGGGCTCCATCCATCTTTTATAATCGGTAAAATAAAATGTATATTACTTTGCTTTAATGTGAAGAGTAGCATAATTAAAAAAAAGATTACGATTGGAAAAATAATCTCAACATATTTTCCAATAATTTGAATGCCACCTGTCACGAATTGATAAGTCGGAATTAAAAACAATACTAAAATAATAAATAACGATGAATCTTGTAAAATATATGATTGGATAAATAGTACAGATCGCAAAAAAACGACAAACCCCATTCCAAGAAAGAAAAGAGTAAAGAAAATGGAAAATATCGTACCGATTACTTTCCCAAAACAATGAGTAAAGTAAGTGTTAAATGAACAGTTGGGGTCTTTTTCACGTAGTTTTACAATCGCAATACTAATGAGTAAAGAGAGTAAACCTCCTATTAATAAAGAAATCCATCCGTCAGTTCCAGCTTTTTCTTCTAATACCCGGGGTAAAGAAATCACCCCAATTCCAACTTGTACACCAAATATTAATAAAATAAATTGAACAAAAGTTATTCTAGGCGTGATCTGTCTCAATGTTATTTCCTCTTTTTTTGATTCGTTATTTGTTGGTTGAAAAGAATTGATAAAGCGCTGTTTTGATATTTTTTCTTTAATTGTTTAAAGCTCATAGGAGAAAACGGTTGACTAAAGGATTCATGATAGCTAGATAATTTCAACCCGTGACCTAAAATAATCATTGTACTTGCAATGATCCCAATAATTCCAAATAATGAAGCCATAATCATTATTGGAAATCGTAAAATACGTAAGCTTGAAGCCATATCATAATTAGGAATAATAAAAGATGAAATAGCAGTTAGCGATACGACAATAACCATAATATTACTCACAATTCCAGCTTGAACTGCGGCTTGACCAATAACAATTCCTCCAACAACCCCTACTGTTGTACTAATTGGAGTCGGAAGTCGAATAGCTGCTTCTCTTAACATTTCAAGGGTTATTTCCATAATGATTGCTTCTACAAGCGGATCAAAGGGAACATTAGCACGGGATTGACCAATCGATATAATTAATTTTAATGGAACTACATCATAATTGAATGACACGATTGAAATATAAATTCCGGGTAAATAAAGCGTAATGAAAAGAGCGATTGCTCGTAGAAAAAAAATAAATAATGAAATAATCGGTCTTGTTGATGAGTCATCAATACTTTTAAAAAAAGAAATAAATGATCCAGGCAAGATAATTACTTCAGACGATCGATCTAAGACGATCACAACTTTACCTTTTTGGATTGATTCAACTGCAATATCGGGTCTTTCTGTAGTGACAAGCTGAGGGAAAAGTGAAAGCGGGTACTTTTCCATCAATTGAGCTAATTGACTTGCATTTAGAATTGAGTCAAATTTAATTGTAGAAAGTTTTGATTCAATCTCTGTAACTAGTTCTGGCTTAACTACACTATTTAAATAAGCGAGAGAAACAGTGGTTTTATTTTCGGAACCAATTTTAGTTTCCTTGAATAGTAAATCGCGATTTTGAATATAACGTCGAAGTAGCCCCAAATTAGTTTCGATCGTTTCCACAAATGAAATTTTTATACCCTTAATCGAATTATCGATACTTGGTGGAGAAAAGTCACGTTTAGGAAAATCCTCAACAGAATATAGAAATGCTTTCACTTCTCCATCAATTAAAATGACACTATTTCCCGCAATTAATGACTGTTCAATATCATCTATTTTTCTTGTAGCAGTTGTATGATTGAAAAAAAATTGAAAGAGATCTTCCTTATATTCAAGAACATTCGTCGCAAACTGTTCAATTTTTTCTTTATTTATTAAGCTATTAAAATAAATGATTACACCTTTTTTCTCCATTAAAGCTATATTTTTTACTTCTAAATCAGAGGTAGGAAATAAAGATTGAAGTAAATCAATATTTGATTTTAAATTACCCTCTTGGTCAATAAAGTTAGAGTGGCGTTCTGTAGTTTCTTTCAATGTATCCACCTCATTCAAAGTTACATTTGTTACCAGTCTTAATTTGCACATTGTAGGCGAATACTATTCTGATATGATAGTTTGCGTAATTTTTTTACTTAAGGATCAAAGCCACTTTTAGAAATGACATCAATTGAAGAATCAGATGCTTCTGTTTGGCGGTATTTTAGAAAGAGGTTGCACGATGAGTACGGGCTATAGAAATATTACGAATGTTATGATCATCTACAGACAAGTATAAAATCACCCTAAAATTACCAAAATAAATAATAAAAACTAGTAAAAGGGTGATAAATTTGAGTATCGAATTCCCGGTCAGAAAAGATTACGAAAATGGTTCAATTAAAGACGTTTTACAAGATTTAGGTTTTCAAGAAGATGGTAGAGAGTTTAAAAAAGACGGAAAGAGATTTAGGTATGAAGGCTGCGATAAGTATCAAAGCTATATCTTTTCTGTGAGGATGAATCAATTAAGTTAAAGTTTTATAGACCTAATTTAGTTTTAATTAGCTATTTATTTAATTCCTATTGAAATGTAAATTTCAATAGGATTTTTTTATTTCAATGACTTTATCTCCAAACTTACACAAATTTTTGCACATTTTTCTATCGAATATAGTCGAAAGTAGTCTTTTTTTATTAAAAGTGTTGATGTTACTACACTAAAATAACCCGTTTGACCTCCGATTGAATTTTCAGAATAATTGATAACGTAGTCAGAAAATAGGAGGAAGAAGATGGGGAGTAATTTACACAAAGGCGATTTTCTAAAAGGTATAACAGTCGTAGCGCTATCATCAAGCTTAATTTTGGCCTCTTTAGGAAATGTTGGTCATATTTCAAAAGCAAATAGTTATTCAAAAGCTGAAGATATTCTTGCAAAATTAACACCAACGCAAAGGGCAGCTTTAATTGAGCTATCAACAAATGAGTCGAAAGGTCTACAAATAACAGATATGGATTTAAATTCCAATGAACAAACAAATGTAATCGTTGAGTTTACTAATAAACCGGCAAAGATTGCTCAAATTGAAGCAAGTTCAGAAGGAAAGCAGCTTTCTAAAACGGAAGCTTTTAAATTAGTAGATCAAGATCATGAAAATTTCCAGGTAGATGTAAATAAGGTTTTAATTGATGGAAAAAAATCAAAAGTAAATTTTAGAATTAATCGTTCATATAAGCATGCGTTCAATGGGGTAGCGATGAGCTTACCAGCAAATCAAATTAAAAACCTTTTAAAATCAAAAGCGGTTAAAGCTGTTTGGAAGAATGAAAAATTTTCAATTGATCCACCTAAACAAGCAGAAAAAAATGAACAGTTAAAGTCTGATGAGAATAATGTAGGTAATTATACACCTTATGATGGATTGGACCGTTTACATGAAGAGGGTTTTACAGGAAAAGGAATCAAAATCGGAATACTTGATACAGGAATTGATTATAACCATCCTGATTTAAAAGACGCTTATAAAGGTGGATATGATTTCGTTAACAATGATAATGATCCGATGGAAACAACGTATGCGGATTGGAAAAAATCTGGGCAACCAGAGCTTTCAGGCTCAAATACATATTACACAGAACACGGTACACATGTTGCTGGAATCATCGGTGGTCGTGGAGTAGCAAGTAGTGAATATAAAACTCTTGGAGCAGCACCTGAAGCAGATCTTTATTCCTACCGAGTTTTAGGACCATATGGTAGTGGGACAACTGCTAATATTATAGCAGCATTAGATAAAGCTGTTGCAGATGGAATGGATATTATAAACATGTCGTTAGGAGCATCAATTAATGATCCTCTTTATGCTACATCAGTTGCTGTTAACAATGCAGTTTTAAGTGGTGTAACGACTGTAGTAGCTGCAGGTAATAGTGGAGATCAAATGTATACACTTGGCTCTCCAGGTTCATCTGCTTTAGCATTAACTGTTGGAGCTTCCTCAACTGCGATTAATATGTTTCAGTTTACTGGATTACAACCTGGTAAAAAATATGCTGTAAGAGAAATGGCAAGAAATTATACAGATGATTTAACTTCTTTAAAAGGAAAAACATTTAAATTAGTAGACGTTGGGCTAGGTAAAGCAACAGATTATAACGGTAAAGACGTAAATGGAAAAATAGCTTTTATCTCTCGTGGAGACACTGCATTCGTAGATAAAATTAAACTAGCGAAAAGTAAAGGCGCAGCTGGCGTAATTATTTATAACAATGAAGTGAATAAAGCAGAAGGACTAATCCAAGCATATTTAGGGGAATCGGTCAATTCAATTCCTAGTTTTTCAGTTTCATATGAAGACGGATTGGCAATTTTAACAGCGATGAAAGCCGGTGATACTGATTTTACATTCGGTGATTTTACAAAAGTAAAAACGGCAGATGATGAATTAGCGGTTTTTAGCTCAAGAGGCCCTTCAAGAGTAAATTATGATATTAAACCAGAGATTACCGGACCTGGTGTTGCTGTACTTTCAACCGTCCCATTTTATGTTAATAATAAAACAGCAGATGGAACTAGACCGGAAGACTATAAAATAGCTTATGAACGCTTATCTGGTACATCGATGGCAACTCCTTTTGTTGCAGGGGTCTCAGCATTATTACTCCAATCTAATAAAGATCTACAACCAGCAGACGTAAAATCAATTTTAATGAATACTGCAGATTCATTATCGAAAGATTATAGTGTTTATGAGATTGGTAGTGGAAGAGTAGATGCTTATGAAGCTATTCATTCAACTGTTGAAATTAGTGTTGTTGATAAAACGCCAATGATTATCGATGGAAAAGAAAAATCTATTAGCGAGTCAACAGGTGCAATGAGCTTTGGTTCAATTAGTTTTAATGATTTAGATCATTCTTCAATACGAAATATTACTTTGAAAAATAGAAGTGAAAAAGCGGAAATCTTTAGTATTGAAGCCAAATTTCAAACTGGACTGAGAGGTTCAAAAGATGCTGCAAAAAATAATGTAACAATTTCAGGTCCTACATCCGTTAAGTTAAATGGCATTAGTTCAAAAACAATAAAAATGAATTTAAACATTCCGAAATCTGCGCAAAAAGGAATTTACGAAGGCTATATTGTTTTTACAAATAATGCCGATCCAACTGAAAAATATCAGATCCCATTTGGAGTACATTATGTAGAAGAAGGCTTTAATTCAATGGCAACATACAATAAGATGCAGACTTCAGACTACAATAATTATTATCCTTTACTAAATTACGCGACAGGTGTAGTTTTTAATACTAGATCGAGTATGAGTACAATTGATTTTGTTTTATTGGACAGTGAAACTGAAAAAGAAATTGGCTATTTAGGAAAACTAAATACGTCTCAGTACAATGAAAATACAGATTATTATATTGATGGTGCTTTTACAGGATACTATTTACCGTTCACTGGAAATCCAAAGCAACCAATTTCAACTACAAAGGTTAAGGTACCGTATGGTCCAGGGCATTATAAAGTAAAAATAATTGGTACAAATCGAGAAGGTAAAACATTTACGATGATCGATCATACAATGATGGATATTACAGGTCCTAAATTTACAACAGATGTAGAAGAAGGTGTTATTGAGTACAAAGCAGGAACGACATCATATCCAATTTCAGGTAGAGTGTTTGATAAAACGCAAGATGACTATCGAAAACAAGGAATTTCTATCGATGAATCTGGTAACTTCGTAATGGAGAAGAATAATAGTTCAATATTTACAAACGGATTTTATGTCGATGCTAACGGTAGCTTCACATACAATATTCCAATAAATACGAAAAGCTTTAATGTAGAACTTGCAGGATATAACTCAGCAGCGATCGGTGACCGTTACAAATACTATACTTTTATTCAAGAAGGCACTCCAATTTTATATGGTAGTGTAAATAAAAAAATTGTGAATCAAGGTGAAGAAGTTAAAGTTACTTTAAAAGCTAGTAATCTAACAGATGCGAAAAAACTAATAACAAGCTTCGGTTTTACGTCTAGCCAACTAGAGTTAGTAGATGTAAAATTGAATCCAGCTATTGAAAAATTCGGAACTGCCAAACTTACAACAACTTCAGTTCCATCGGGTTCTCTAAAAGTAAATGTAGAAATGACAGAAGGTAAAGTGAATGGTGATGTACCTTTTGCAGAAGTCACATTAAAAGTAAAAAATGACTCATATAATATGCTTTCGACTTTCAAATCACCAACAGCTTCTTATGAAAATGATGCAAACCAAACGATCTCGATGTTTTCAGCGATTACTCCAATTTGGAGCCAACCAACCTATTCCAAAATTACTGGAGGTATTGGGGTTCCAGAATCATTGAAAAGAGAAGGGAGAGCTGGTTGGAGGGTAGATCCATCTAAAATCGGTGTAGTGCTTTCTGTAAAAGACCAAAGTGGAAATATATATCCAGGGGTAATCTCTTCATATGGCTCACCAACTGTAGAAAAACTACCAGTTACTATTGAAGAATTGGAAGCGTCACTTGATCTACCTGGTCATTTTACAATGTATGTACCATTCCACGTGGGCTTTTTAAATGACGAAGGAATGCCAACCGCACATTGGAATCCTGATATAAACTTTAAAGCCCCAATTGCAGGAGATGTAAATAAAGACAATGTAATCGACATAAAGGATGCATTATCCATCCAAACATATTGGGGTACGGATAAACGAAGCGCAGACATTAATTTTGATAATATCGTTGATGCAAAAGATTTTTCTTTCTTTGAGAAAAATTACTTAATGCAAAATCCAACGATTGGGGATGCACCAAAACCGGTTAAAAAATATAAGGGTAAAACGATTGATGATATAAAGCTAGAGTTAGGGATCAATTAATTAATTAAATCAGACAAACCCTTCTGTTAGAGGTTATAGATCGGGGGAGTGAATTTTGCTCTCCTTTTTTCCTAATATTTTCCCATAGTACTAATGAATCTTGAAGGTTCAAACAAATAAAACTTTAGAGGTATAATTAGTAGACATGCTAAATAGAATGATACAAAGAACTAGTCCTAAGTAGGTTTTAATAATAGGACTAGTTCTTTTTACGAAAAATCGTTGTTCTATACAAGTAGGAGGGGCAATTATGAACTTTACAGATTATCTAATAAATGTAAAAAAACTCAATGAAGTCAAAGCGAGTCAATATAATCATAGACTTTCAACTTTAAAAAAATATAGAATTTATAACAATGAAAAAGTATTAAGTGTTCATATGTTAAAGAGGATTAAAAGTCTTTCCAAAGATACAACAAAACAATATTTAAGGACGATTAATTATCATATTGAATTTTTGAATGATAACTATAGGATGTAACAAATGTTTTTTACTTCTAAACTAAATAATGTTTGAAAGGGCACTCTAAAGGATAAAATCCAGATAGATTGTCTTTTTTTATTAAACAGTTTTTGAAGGGGATGTAGTAAAAATGAAGAATTTTTATAGAGGAAGTATTTTATTTGTTTTAATGCTTTTTATGATGAGCGGATGTAATGGGAATACACTTAATACAACTAAAATTTCAGATGAGACAAAGGTGGCGAATGTTACAATGAACCCTTCATTTTTTGTAGATCCATCAATCGATTTTTCAACTAATCAAATGACTTCGATTATTATTGAATTCAAAACAAAGCCTGCTGTGGTAGCTGTAAAGGAAGCAGAGGCAGCTGGAAAACAACTAACTTTGGAAGAGGCAACGAAGCAAGTAGAAGAAAGTCATGCAAAATTTCAAGAAGAATTAAAAACTCTGCTAGAGGATCAACATGTACCGTATACGATTAGGCATGTTTATAAGACTGCATTGAATGGTGTATCAATGGAGTTACCTGGTAAGGATATTAAACGTTTATCACAATCAACAGTGATTGCAAGAATCTATCCAAATAAAAAAGTACATATTATGCCTCCTGTTACACCGTATAATCAGAAATAATAATGCATTTGTGAGTGCCTCAAAAGTATATACACTTTTGAGGCACTTTTTTTAGAATGGAAACTATTTCATTAAAAACGATTAATTAATTGTTTTTATTCTACAAAAACAAAATAAATTTGCTATTATGATATAAAAAAGCTAGAAGTGAAGGTGAAAAACACGATGGAAATTCATTTAGTTGCAAAAGATGAGTTAGAAGCTTCAGGGATTAGGTGGGTCGTGGAATCGCACTTTACTGGTATTAACCTTGTTTCTTGGAAAACGATGGGAGAATTTGAAAAGGCTATTCAAAAGCAGCAGCCCGACCTCGTCATATTTGATATGGATCACTGGAAAAATGAGAGTGAAAGATTTGGTGATTTAATCCAAAAATTTTCAATTCGTTGGTTAGGTATTTCATCCGAGCGAATTTTTCAAACTGCTTATCTTGCATTACAATATCGAGCGGAGGATGTATTGTTTCGCCCATTTTCTCCTACTGATTTAATTAAGCATATTCAACAATTACGCTATCAAATTCGTAATAAAGAACGATTCTTTACTAGAAACATTAATGAAGAAATAAGCCCATTTAATATAGATTATCCTGACCTTTTTTTGAATGAACGAATGTATGATGGTCCGATTACGATGGTTGCATTTTTGACACCGAATTCAAGTACACTTCCACTTGTCTATAAAGCATTAGAACGAAATCCCTTTACCGGGAAAAATCGTTTATTCGTAGGATCTGACTTTATTTTAAGTGTACATGAAGTTGATGAAGTATTATTACAGGACGAATATAATGCATTTCTTGCTCGTTGGAAAGAAATGATGGATGAGCCTCTTGCAATCGTAATGAAAGTTGGTGCACAGGAAGAAACATTAAAAGATATATTCGAGCAAACACTTCAGTTAACACGGAGAATCTTCTTTGAAGGTTATGATATTATTTTGGCTGAAAACGATCCAATGCCATTTCAAGAGAAGGATCCCTTCCTTACACCTCTAGAGCAACGCCACTGGATTGAAATGCTAGAAAAAAGAGATGCAAAAGCGATTCGAGACTGGATGGAACTAGAATTTTTAACTTTTCAGCAGCCTTACCCAGATCCAGAAATTGTTCGAATCCGATTAACAAGTGTACTTGCACAAATAAGAAGATATATGAAATCAAATAATCTTCAAAATGCATCATGGGAAGGTACTTATTATGACATTTTCCAAAAAATTGTACATGGACCAATCATCTATCAAATTGTTCAAGAATTGCTTGATTTTACAACAAGTCTATTGCTACAAGGGCATGATTCAACCCAAGAAGGCCATCGTACATTAGTTGAGAAAACAAGGGAGTTAATTGAATCGAATTATTGGGATGCCGGATGGAGTTTAACGGATTGCGCTGATGCACTCCGGATTAATAAAAGTACACTAAGCCGTCGCTTTGCGGCCGAATCAAATCAATCGTTTAGAGAGACGCTCCATGAAGTGCGCATTAGAGAGGCAAAACGATTATTAGATGAAACTGACCTACCACTAGATGAAATTTCAAGATTAATTGGCTATTCTCACCAATCATATTTTAATGCAAAGTTCAAACAACTTGAGGGATGTACTCCTTTAGTTTATCGATCAGGATTATAGGAAGTGGTTTAAAACAATATAGTAATCCCAAAATTGACTGCTATTGCTATAGTAGTCTTTTTTTGTCATATTAGTATAATGTAACCGTAATAAAATTAAGATTGTTAAATAACAGAGAATAGGCGGTAAAACTAAGTGAATCTACCAATTTTTAAATACAATCCTAATCCAATAAAATTAGGTATCATAGTTGAAGAAGAGACAGTTTGTCCTGTTTGTGAGCAGAAACGGAATTTTGTTTATGAAGGTCCATTTTACTCAGAAGAGGATGTTGAAGGAATCTGTCCATGGTGTATCGCGGATGGTTCGGCAGCCAAGAAATATGATGGTGAGTTTCAAGATTTCGATTCTTGTGATGAAGTTGACAGTGATGAATTTATAGATGAATTGATTTATCGAAATCCTGGCTATACAGGATGGCAACAAGAATACTGGCTTAGTCATTGTGGAGATTTTTGTTCGATTATTGATTATGTTGGATGGGAGGAAGTTAAGCATATAGAAAATGAATTAGAGGCTGATCTAAACAGGTTATGTGAAGAGTATGGTTTATCCACTCAGGAGTTTAAAGATGCTTTAAAAAATGATGGTAATTTACAAGGTTATTTATTTCAGTGTAATTGCTGTAAAAAGCATCGTCTTCATGCTGATGCATCATAATTAACTTTTTTCCATTGATTACTTATTATAAAATTAAATTTTATGTAGAAAAATGAAAGGGGTTGCAACTATGTACGAATGGAACAAATTACTATTAGTTGGAGAGCAAGATGGCGTAAAAGGGGATTTTAATACATTAACTTCTATGATGAATTATGTAAGATATACAACTTTGGAAGCTATTAAAGATATTACAATGGGGGAGTTAGATTTTTTGCACACCCCAACAGGTAATACGATTGGGATGTTATTAACTCATATGGCCGGAGTTGAGTATTGGTATCAGCTTAATACATTTGAAAATCGAGATTTAAATTCGGAAGAAGAAGAGAAATGGTTACCTGGTTTAGATTTAGATGATCATGCTAGAAAGACGATTAAAGGAAATGATGCAGACTATTATATTAATCTTTTAAACTCGGTTCGAGAAGAAACCTATGCAAAATTTAATACACTTTCAGATGAGTGGTTATATGATCAGACAGAGTTTGGTAGAGAAAAAGCTACAAATTATTTTAAATGGTTTCATGTATTTGAGGACGAAATCAATCACCGTGGCCAAATCAGAATGATCCGTAAATTATTTAAAAATGCTTAAAAATAGCCTGTGTCGTCGAATAATATTAATCGATGATACAGGCTTATTTTTTAGATTTTCCTCGATTATTCTCTCATATTAACTAGTACAAATCATTAATACATTCCCATCTAAATCTTCAAAGTTAAAATAAGCAAATTCTCCGATACGTTCAATTTCTTTTACGATTGCAATATTATTTTCTTTCATAAAGTTATAAGCCGCGTCTATGTCATCGGAGTAGAAATTAAATAACACATGTTTTGAAGGTTCGAACTTAAAATTATGATCAAAAGTATGATCATCTAATGTAAGTCCAGTAGTACCTGTTACTGGTAGGTTGAAAACTGGAGATTCAATCTGGCTACTATCGAGCGTAATACCAAGGAGTTTACAATACCAATTAACTGATTTATTTAAATCCTTAACATGGATAAAAACATTGTTAACTTTACTAGCAATTGGGGAAACAGTTGATTTCATGACGATACCACCTTTTGATTTAATCAAATAATGAATTCTACATCACTTATTTTAAACCTTTTTTATATTCCATAGTTTTCTTTTAAAATAGACTAATTAATTAATAGAAAATGAGATAATTTATAAAAAAACAAATTAAAGTTAAGTAATTTGAAATAAATTATAAAATAATCATTATTTTATAATAAAATATCGGAAAATTCGTGTTAGACTGAAAATATCACATCAAGGGGGTATTAAATTATGAATACGGTTACAGTCGATAAAGTAGTTAGATATAGAGGTACGGAATTAAATACAAAAGGTTGGCAACAAGAAGCAGTTCTTCGTATGTTAATGAATAATTTAGATCCAGATGTAGCAGAGCGTCCAGAGGATCTTGTTGTATATGGTGGAATTGGTAAAGCAGCTCGAAACTGGGAGTGCTTCGATGCAATTGTTGATTCCTTAAAGAATTTAGAAAATGATGAAACATTATTAGTTCAATCTGGTAAACCAGTAGCGATTTTTAAATCTCATGCTGATGCGCCACGTGTTTTAATTGCTAACTCAAATCTAGTACCTGCTTTTGCTAATTGGGATACTTTCCACGAATTAGATAAAAAAGGTTTAATGATGTACGGTCAAATGACAGCAGGTAGCTGGATTTATATTGGTTCTCAAGGTATTGTTCAAGGAACTTACGAAACATTTGCTGAATTAGCAAAACAACATTTCAATGGCACACTTGCAGGTACAATTACTGTTACTGCTGGTCTTGGCGGAATGGGTGGAGCTCAACCACTTGCTGTTACAATGAATGGCGGAGTTTGTATCGGAATCGATGTAGATGAAACTAGAATCGATCGTCGTATCGAAACAAGATATACAGATGTAAAAACAGATTCATTAGATGAGGCAATTCGTCTTGCTGAAGAAGCGAAAAAAGAAGGAAAAGCATTATCAATCGGTCTTGTAGGAAATGCTGCTGATATTTTACCAGAAATGATTGCTAGAAACTTTATTCCAGAAGTATTAACTGACCAAACGTCAGCACATGATCCATTAAACGGTTATACACCATCAGGAATGTCATTAGAAGAAGCTGCAGAATTAAGAGCTTCAAACCCAGAACATTATGTTGCTCGTTCAAAAGCTTCAATGGCAACTCATGTAAAAGCAATGCTTGAAATGATGGAAAAAGGATCTGTGACATTTGATTACGGTAATAACATCCGTCAAGTTGCGAAGGATGAAGGAGTAGAAAATGCATTTGATTTCCCAGGATTCGTTCCAGCTTATATCCGTCCACAATTCTGTGAAGGTAAAGGACCTTTCCGTTGGGTAGCATTATCAGGTGATCCTGAAGATATTTACAAAACTGACCAAGCTATTTTACGTGAATTTGCTGATAATGAACATTTATGTAATTGGATTCGTATGGCTCAGGAAAAAGTTCAATTCCAAGGCCTACCTTCTCGTATTTGCTGGTTAGGTTATGGAGAGCGCGCTCGTTTCGGTAAAATCTTAAATGACATGGTTGCAAGTGGCGAATTAAAAGCTCCAATCGTAATTGGACGTGACCACTTAGATTCAGGTTCTGTAGCATCTCCAAATCGTGAAACTGAAAGCATGATGGATGGATCAGATGCAGTAGCAGACTGGCCAATCCTAAATGCAATGATTAATGCAGTTGGTGGAGCTACTTGGGTATCAGTTCACCACGGTGGTGGAGTAGGAATGGGTTACTCTTTACACGCTGGTGTTGTAATTGTTGCAGATGGTACGAAAGAAGCAGAAGCACGTATTGAGCGCGTATTAACAACAGACCCTGGAATGGGTGTAGTTCGTCACGCTGATGCAGGATATGAGCTAGCTAAACAAACTGCTCGTGAAAGAGGAGTAAATATTCCAATGCTTGATAAAGGGACTGATAAGTAATGACAAAACCAATTTGGATTAAAAATGCAGCTCAATTAGCAACGCTTGCTTCTGAAATGAAAGGACCTCGCTCAAAGGAAGCAATGTCAGAGATTGGGTTAATTGAAGACGGTAGCTTATGGATTGAAGATGGAGTAATCCAAGCTGTTGGTACAACAAAAGAAATTCAAGATCGTTATGCAGAAAAAATTCATGAAGCAGAAGTAGTTGATGCATCAAACCATCTTGTTACTCCTGGTCTAGTAGATCCACATACACATGTTGTGTATGGTGGAAGCCGTGAGCGTGAATTTGAAATGCGTCTTGAAGGTGCAACATATATGGATATTATGAATGCGGGTGGCGGAATTCATGCGACTGCCCGCATGACTCGTGAAGCGACTGAAGAAGAATTGATGGCACAAACGATGCGTCGTCTAGATTCATTCATTACACATGGCGTTACTACTGTAGAGAGTAAGAGCGGTTATGGTATGGATTTAGAAACCGAGTTAAAGCAGTTAAGGGTTATGAAAAAATTAAAATATATGCATGCAGTTGAATTAGTTCCTACTTTTATGGGTGCTCATGCAGTGCCGAAAGAGTTTAAAGGACGAGAAGACGAATTTGTTGATCACTTAATTAACGACATGCTACCAATCATAGCAGAAGAAAAACTAGCTGAATTTAATGATGTATTCTGCGAAAAAGGTGTATTTACACCAGAACAATCAGAGCGAATTTTAGAAGCAGGTAAGAAATATGATCTAATTCCAAAAATTCATGCTGATGAAATTGAACCGTATGGCGGAGCGGAATTAGCTGCAAAAGTTGGTGCTATTTCAGCGGAGCATTTATTAAAAGCTTCTGATGAAGGTATTGCTGCAATGGCTAAATCAGGAACAATTGCTTGTCTATTACCTGCAACAGCACTTTATTTACGTGAAGATGCTGCTAAAGGAAGAAAAATGGTTGATGAAGGGGTAGCTGTAGCTATTTCAACCGACTGCAATCCAGGTTCTTCACCAACAACTTCCATGCCACTTGTAATGAACTTAGCTTGTATTTCAATGAGACTTACTCCAGCTGAAAGCTTAACAGCAGCAACATACAACGCTGCGTGTGCTATTAATCGCCAAGATCAAATCGGCTCACTTGAAGTTGGAAAACAAGCTGACATTGTATTATGGAATGTTAAAAACTATCAAGAATTACAATATTTATTTGGTGTTAACCATGTGAAATCTGTTTGGAAAAAAGGCGTAAAGATTGTGTAATTAGTAGAAGAAAATGAGAAACCTAGCCTAGTAGCAAAAAAAGGATATAGTGCAATGTTTATCGCAGCATCAATTGCAGTAACAAAAGGAATGGTAGCCATGATCTTTGTTAAACCAGGGAAACTAGAACAAACTGCTAGACCTTCGAATGATCTTGTAGGTTCATAATGATTTTTTAAAGAGAAATTGTTTCGGCAATTTCTCTTTTTTGCATTTTAGAGCAATACTAAAAATCAACTAATTCAAATGTAGAAATAAAAAAGCAAGTTGCTTTAAAGATTCTTCCAAAAATTGGCATACGAATTAAAGCTTAGATTAAGAGCTATAAGTTCTAATAATTACTATAAATTATTAAAATAGTAATACCTTAAAATAGGGGGGACTAACAATGAAAAAAAGAAGGCGTAATACTCCATATTTTACGTTTTTAGCTTGGGCATCTTTCTCTATTTTTAGCGTTTTAACATTTATTGGACTTTATCATTTAGAAGAACCATTGTATGTGAAAGGGTATTATTTAATGGGTGCAATTGGTATTATTGTTTCCTCCTTTATGGTCGCAAAAGTAACTCGTGATAACCAGGAAGATATGGAAGATGATCAAGTTGAAGAAATAAAAAAAGGAAAAAATGTAAAATTAGATAGTTAAAGGATCAAATTTCAGTCGTTTATACGGCTGTTTTTTTGTTTAGAATTTGTTCAATAGAGATAAAAAAAATTTAGAACTTCTGTGGAGTTTACTAATCAATCAACTTGACATGCAACTATTTAGTTGCTTATTATATAAGTATTGAGGAGGGTGAATGAAATCGATAAGGTTTTTAAAGCACTTGCCGATTCAAGTCGTAGAAAACTGCTTGACGAGCTTTTTATGAATAACGGCCAAACATTAAGTGAACTATGTCAACTTCTTGAAATGAGTAGACAAGCAGTTACAAAACACCTAATGATACTAGAAGAAGCAAATCTAGTTGTCGTAGAGTGGAATGGTAGAAATAAACTTCACTATCTTAATCCTGTACCAATCAACGAAATTTCTAAACGATGGATTGACAAGTACGAACAAAGTCGAGTAGATGCATTGACTGAATTAAAATTAAAGCTTGAGGAGGAAGAGAGTAAGTGAATAAACCACATTTTGTTTATGTTACATACATTGCAACAACACCTGGAAAACTATGGGAAGCTTTAACAAGCACTCAATTTACTGAAAAATACTTTTTTGGAACTGCAATTGAATCTGATTGGCAAATAGGGTCAACTGTTTCTTATCTGCGAAATGGAGAGGTTACAGACTACGGAACAATATTAAAATGTGAACCAAATCGTTTACTTTCTTTCACATGGAATCACACAAATGATCCGGCTAATCGCAAAGAACCATCAGTTGTCACTTTTAAGTTGAAAGAATTGGAGTCAACAGTTAGATTAACGCTAAAACATGAAAATTTAGAACCTACTGATTTAGTAGATCGTGATGATACGTTTGAAGGATTAAACAATGGCTGGCCTGCAATTTTAAGTAACTTAAAAAGCTTGCTTGAAACAGGAAATACATTGCCACCTATTTCAATATAAGAAAGATAGTTTATATGGATTTTGAAAGGGACTGTCCCATAACGACGTCCCCTTTTTTCTTGAGAAGTGGGGTAACTATAACAGTGAGTTGATTTGATTGCTCTTTTTTATAGTAGTTTTTATCAATTTTTTTCTAAAATGAAAAGAATGCAACCTTATTTGCTAGTTTTTTTATTTGAAAGTAACTGTTATCGTACAATTTTTAGGTCATAATACTTTAACTGGTATGGGTAATCCATTGATTTAATTGCGTTTCTTTGGGATTTAATTGCAGTTTTGCTATTTTTAATTGCGATTCTCAAAATTTAATTGCAGTCCATTGTATTTTCCTAGAATTTCCTTAATCCTATATTTTACTTATATCGTATTATAAGATATAATCTACAAATAAGAATTAATCGTATTATACGATATAAGGAGAATCAACATGGATAAAGAAATAAAACAACTGAATCAATTATGGACTGATGTTTACTATCTTTTACGGTATAAGCATAAAGAAAATATTACGCACCAAAGCGTTCGGATTTTACAAATTATCGATAAAGAAGATGAAGTTGGGATAAAGGATATTGCTGAAGGAATTAAAGTCTCTCACAATACAGCGTCTGAACATGTTAAACGGTTACTAGAAAAAGAATATGTTTATAAAACTCGTGGTGAGATTGATCAACGAAAAGTAATTCTAATGCTTACTGATTTAGGGAAAGAAGTTTTGTTACAAAATTCAAGTTTAAATGAAGAAAAGCTTCAACAGCTTCTTTTTGAACAGATGACAGAACAAGAAAGAGAAACGATATTAAAAGCATTTAATTTAATGAAAGAGAGAGCTCAAAATGTACGCGATTATTAAAATATTTACTTCCGCAATTATTATCGGAGTTATTACTGAAATAGCACGCCGATTCCCTACACAAGGTGGATTGATTGCGGCATTGCCTATCGTAAGTCTTTTAAGTTTAATTTGGCTAAATGTTCAGGGCGAACAAGTACAAACATTAAGTAAATTTGCATATGGAGTCGTACTTGGGATTCCAGGAACGGTAGTTATGTTATTGATTATCGGAGTAGCGCTTCAGCACTCAATGCACTTAGTTGCTTCAATCGGACTAGGCATTATAGGTTGGCTTGTTTATATTTTTGGACAAGACTTAGTGGTAAAACATTTGTTTTAATTTTCGCGCCTCTTTCATTTAAAGCTTTGATGTAATGAGCTAAAACGCAAATATAGGAGAAAAAATGCTTAAAAAATTAAAATTATGGGCGAAGAAATTAAAGCGACAAGTCTTCACACTTTATTTTGCATGCAAGGATGAACGTGTTCCGTTGTATGCAAAAGTATTCATAGTTTGTGTAGTAGCATATGCTTTTAGTCCAATTGATTTAATCCCTGATTTCATTCCAATTTTAGGCTATTTAGATGATGTTATTCTCATTCCTTTAGGTATTTATATCTCTTTAAAGCTAATACCAGATAATGTAATAGCTGACTGTGAAATGAAAGCAGAAGAAATGATGAAACAAGGTAAACCTAAAAATTGGATAGTCGGATCATTAATTTTGCTGATTTGGTTAGTGATTTTTATTTGGGTATTTTTCAAGGTTTATCAATTAATAAGTTAGTATTTTTAGACGAATGAAAAAAGGGCTGTCCCATTGTGAGGTAGTCGTTTTAACCCAACCGTAACAGATGCTACAAAACCAGTTAAAAAGTATTAGGGAAAAACCATTAATCTTGTTAAAGCTCAATTAGGATTAAACTATAATTTATTTTTAGAGACAATCAAAAGGGAGTAATCCTAGGTGATTGTCTTTTTTTGCTGTCTACAGAACACTGAATTCGATATTCAAAAAAGTTTACAAGGATTTCTACTTACTCCAATTCTCTACAAAATATAAAAATATTGAAAAAAAGAATTAGTTATGAAATAAAAGCTTACTTGAATATAAATTTAATAAAACCTGTCTATGGAGGACTATTTATGGCTTTTGTTGCAATCTATACAGTTGGTAGGCTAAAACACCCATATGACCACTCTGCCTCTCGTCAATTTTTTTCTGTAGGAAATGATGTCTTTCGTCAGGCTACAAAATCAGGACACATGATTGATGCGTTTTCATCTGATAGAATCGCTCTCCCTGAAGAAGCTAGTAAGGGAGACGGCTATCCTATCCTTACACTAACAGTATGGAAGAATTTAGAATCCTTATATCGCTTTACGTACTCTGGACACCATAAACAAGCGTTGAAAGATCGAAGTAAATGGATGGAATCTTATAAAGAGAAACATCTTTCATATGTTGTTTGGTGGACCGAGAAACAAAGCGATATATCGTGGGAAGTGGCCTTTAAAAGATATGACTACTACATTCAAAATGGACCAACTCCTGCTGCTTTTGATTTTAAGCATGCCTTTGATGAACATGGTGAAACGCTCTTAATTAGGTAGAAATAGATAAATTGTGTCTAAATGATAAAAAAGTAGGAATTTTACAAAATATTAATAAATCCTACTTGATTTATAGGAATACTTGTATTAATATTTTCGTAAATTATATTATTAAAAGAAAAGGGGGAGAAAAATGAATACATTTCTTATCTGCGTAAATGTTGTTATCTTATTAGTACTTATGTATGGATTGTATTTTATGCAAAAAAAGCATGTATCTTTTTCGAAGCGTGTATTCACTGGTTTAGGTTTAGGTCTTATTTTTGGTTATATTATTCATTTAATCTATGGAACTGAACATGACGTTACAGTCGGAACAATCGACTGGTTTAGCATTGTTGGTAGCGGTTATGTAAAACTATTACAAATGATTGTCATGCCGCTTGTATTCGTTTCGATTGTCGGAGCGTTTACAAAATTAAAGTTAACTAAGAATATCGGTAAAATTAGTGTCCTTGTTATTGGGATTCTTCTTGGTACAACAGCTATTTCAGCAGCTATTGGAATAGGATCCGCTTTAGGATTTGGACTTGATGGAATCAAAATATCAGAAGGTGCTGCAGAGACTGCTAGAATTACAGAATTACAAGGCCGTGTGCCAACTGTAGAAGCGATGACAATTCCTAAACAAATCCTTGAATTAATTCCAAGTAATCCATTTTTAGATTTAACTGGTGCACGTGCAACTTCTACAATAGCAGTTGTAATTTTTGCAGCAATTGTGGGGATTGCATACTTAGGAGTAAAACGTAAAGAGCCTGAAACTGCAGAGTTTTTTGCTAAAATAATTGATACACTATATTCAGTTACGATGAGAGTTGTATCGTTAATTCTTCGTTTAACACCTTATGGAATCTTAGCAATCATTACAAAAGTAGCAGCAACAAGTGATTATGATGCAATCGTAAAATTAGGTAAGTTTGTAATAGCGTCTTATGTGGCTTTAATCGTAATGTTTATTGTGCATTTATTATTATTATCATTTGCAAAACTAAGCCCAGTAAGATATGTGAAAAAAGCTTTACCAACTTTATCATTTGCATTTACATCACGTACAAGTGCTGGAACATTACCAATGACAATCAAAACACAAACAAAAGACTTTGGAGTTTCAGAAGGAATTGCAAACTTTGCAGGTTCGTTTGGACTTTCAATCGGTCAAAATGGATGTGCTGGTATCTACCCAGCAATGTTAGCTGTAATGGTAGCTCCATCAGCTGGTGTTGATCCAACAAGTGCATCATTTATTATCTCTTTAATTTTAATCGTAGCAATCAGTTCATTTGGTGTAGCTGGTGTAGGTGGAGGAGCAACATTTGCAGCTCTTATCGTACTTTCAGTTATGAATCTTCCAATCGCAATCGTTGGATTACTTATCTCAGTTGAACCTCTAATTGACATGGGCCGTACAGCTCTAAACGTTAGTGGCGCAATGACATCGGGTATCCTTACAAGTAAGGCTACAGGGGAATTCGAAAAAGAAGTTTATCAGCAAGCTAATGTTGTAGATGTTGTAGAAGCATAAATGAAAAACAAAATAACAAAAAAGAGTCCCAAGGAAAATGGCTTTTACTTGGGGCTCTTTTTTTATAGAATTATCATTCGATTAATTGGTAGAAAATAAAAATGTATCTTCCAGTGCAACTATTATTAGCACATTGTGTATACAGCCCTATTCACTTGATTTATACATTAAAAAATAATTAAACACTATTAAGAATTTCTTAATAGTGTTTATTGGTAGACATAAAAATTAAGTTTACTTTACATAAGTTCAATAATTAAGAGGTATAATAAATGGCTAATTTTTACTAATTATATAACAATTTTTTTAATCTAGTAGGATCTATGATAGATAGGACACCAAAAAATATAGCTAGCAGACATGAGTTCAAATTCATCTACTTAAGTTCAAGAACGTAATTTTTCTTGAACTTTTTCGTATTTATTTAGACGTTGAAAATCAATTTTGGCTTAAGGTTAGGAGAATGAAGGGTATATAGTTTTAAGGACTTTGGTATTTCTTATTTGATTTACTTTATGAGGAAAGTATTTAATGTTAATAGTTTTTATCATTACGGATTACTTAACACAAATGGTTGTATTAATAATTGATAATTTAGAATTAATGTTCAATTTACATAGTGCTTATATAATTGTCCATGTGATATTTTTCACCATCTCACTGAAAAAATAAATTGAAATTCTAAAGCGTGGCTGACTTCACTAGGAGAAGAAGTCGTAAGGAAGTTAAGTTCATTTAGGAAAAGGAGGAACAATATTCTATTGATATTTAACTATTTTTCAAAGTTTATTAATTGTTGTAATCTGCTTTGCTATATTGAATTCACTTAATACTCGGAAAATGTTCAGTGAGTTGATCTGTTAAATTGGGTGGAAACCTTGTAGCAAGAGTTGTAAAGATCAATGCTTGTGAATTTAGCTCAAAAACTGTCCAACAAGGGAGGGACAAAATTCGATTTACCGGGCAAACGTTAATATGTATCCATAGATCTCTGTTCATTCGGATGGAAATAAACACGATTTAGTTTTCCCTGTTATAAGTGATATTCATATTCAGTCTATAAGTAATAATTTCTTAGAAAAGTTGGTCTCTACTTTAGAACAATTCGCAGTAATCGTAGAAAATTAGAATTCCTGGAGGTTTTCTGTAATGAAAAGAATTTTATCCATTTCTCTTGTATTAACGATGATATTCGTTATGTTATCAACCACCAAAGATGCACTTGCAAACGAATCCGGTACCAAACTCGTTAAAATCGACAATATGCAGCCGGTTTACGGTCAAACGATCACCGCCAATGTAATCATGGGTCATGGTTCAATGGGCAAAAACCTAACATTTCAATGGCAAGTACAGAAATCACGTATAAGCGATCAATATATTAATGTAAAATCGGGTGGTACATCCAAAAGCTACACCGTAACGTTAAATGATATTGGTAAAAAATTGCGCGTTGTTGTTGCTTTACCATCAAATGGTGACAGAAAAACTTCATTGCCCACAAATGCAGTATTAAATGCTAACCCTCTTATTGCATCAATGAATTTCGATAATAATTTAATGGACGATACAAATCAAGAGAAATTGGAAGGGAAAGGAAATTATAGTTATGTAGATGGTGTATTACCCGGGACCAAAGCTCTGCACTTAGAAAGCGGAGACGGTAATTATGTCGGTACGAAGCATAGCTTGAATTTTGGTAATGAAAGTTTTACCACATCCTTCTGGTATAAGGGTGACATTAACAATAATCAGGTAATATTATCAAACAAGGATTTTACTAAGAGCACTAACGAAGGCTGGGCGATTTATACATCAGCCAATTCGGTCAATATGAATTTAGGATTCCCGACCTCATCAGTGAAATTTGGGCGTGACACGTTTAATGCTTCCCATTGGCGTTACGTGACATTTGTTGTAGACAGAGATAAAATGCTCGGATCGTTATATATTGATGGGTACAAAATGACTGAAACATCGCTGGGGGTTGGAACTTTAGATACATCGAACCCATTAAATATAGGTAGCGACGGATCGGGCAAAAATGGAGGTAATTCATTCGATATAGCTGATCTGAATGTTTGGAAAGGTACATTTAGCAGTGAGTTGGTTCAAGCTAATTATAATAGTTACGCTGTAAATAAAGTAGATTTAAAAGCACTTAACGACAAAATAACAGAAGCAAATATAATATTAGCAGACGGTCTCGGTAACGGCTTCAGCCAAACCGATTTTGATTATTTGAAGAAAGTTTTTAATACGGCAACTAAGGTTGCAACAACGCAAAAAGTAAAATTTTATACACAGGAAACCATCAATTATTACGAACGTGAACTAAACAACGCCATATTCATCTATCAAAAAAGCAATAAAACATTAACTCCCGCCGGTTTAAATATGATTGTGGACAGCGATCCGGAAGTAAGTGCTAATTCCGCAACAATCGCGCGCATTGAAAAAGATTACAGAACAGAACTGAGACTATTCCCACAAGCCGACGTACTCTTTATTCCTGGCGACGTTACCGGTGGTAACAACGCCAATGAATACGTGTGGATGAAAAATCTGACAGACATTTACAATAAACTTAAAGGTGAGGGTCTGTTTGACAATACGAAGCTTTATATGGTACGAGGCAACCATGATATGGGCGGCGCCGAAAAATTTATACCTGTCGGTTCGGCGGGAGCGTGGAACGCCTCAACGAATTCATACGATAACAATTTCTTTAATAGTGCTTATAGGGTAAAGGTAAAAGGATATAATATTGTAGGTTTTGACGGAAATTATAACAACGACAATACAGTGGGAAAAACCAAAGATTTACTCAACCAAATTAAAACAGAAGCGGATTACGATCCAACCAAACCCATATTTGTATCTTCTCACTACCCTATAAGTGGAACAGTGTGGTCAGGGAGATGGAGCAGCGCAGCAAGTAATAATGTTGGTAAATATATTGCCGACAATGACTTGTCGCAGGTGGTATATATGTCAGGTCATACGCAATACGACCCGACTGATGAACGTTCTCACTATCAAGGTTCGGCTACGTTCCTCGACAGCGGTGCGAGTTCATATTCAAGTTATATTGATGATGGTCCTTACGGTGGATATCTAGAAGGCTCATATATCAACTATAAAATCACACCTCGCATTGTAAATTTTTTAGAGGTGTACGGTTCAAAAATTATCATTAAACAGTATAACTTAAGTACAGATGAATATGTAGGCATACCTTCTGTAAAAATCGTTGGTGAAGGTAAAGAGGCCTTTACCTATAGCAGGAGCGATATAAGAGAACTCATAGCACCGGAGTTTGAAGAGGGTATTACGGCCGATTCCTACAAAAACAACGAACTTGCTTTTACAATAAAGCAAGCAAATGACAATGTGCGCGTTTTGGAATATAATATTCAGCTTATCAACAAGCTCACGGGGAAAGTGGACAAATCGTTTAACAGCCTTTCACTTCCACTAGACAAGCCGTTCGATGAATACAGGCATTATAAGTTTACAAATTTGTCGCCGACTACTCCATATATACTCAGGGTATTTGCTGACGATTCCATGTACAATCGTTCGTCGCAGGACATTGAAATTGAGGCTCAAAGAGTTAATTTAAACAGCATAACTGCGCCTGAATCGGTATCTGCGAATAACGGAACGGCAAAGACAGCGGAAGCTCTTGGATTGCCTATAGAAGTAATTCTTGCAACCGATAAAGGAAATGTGGACGCAAGTGTGACTTGGAAATTAAGCGAAGTTAGCTACGATCCGGCAATCAAGACGGTGCAGACCTTCTCGGTGCCAGGGACTGTAACTCTGCCTTCCGGAGTTGAAAACCCGAACAGCGTTCCATTGACAACAAGCATTAACGTAACTGTTCAAGCAGTTGGAGTAGCTACAGGCCCAATAACACTAGACAAAACCCAGTACATCCAAGAGGAAGCTATTACCCTATCCTATACTGGGGCAGCGTTAAACGGGAAAGATTGGGTCGGCATCTACAGAACAGGAGCTGTTCCTCCAGGTGCGGGTGCATCTCTGCGATGGAGTTATTTAAAACCTGGATCTGGAAAAGTTAGTTTAAACAATGGACTGGCCCCTGGTACTTATGATGTACTCTTTTTGCTCAATGATGGTTATACGGTAGTGGATCGCAAGACATTCCAAGTCGTTCAATAGTGACGTTAAATAGCATAACAGTGCCCGCAGCCATTCTGGGATTGTGCAACGGAACAGCAAAGAAAAGTGCACACGCAGGTGTCATCACATTAACGAAATTTAGGATGGATCGGTTATGAAACTGGGGGAGATCAATTTTCTCCCCCTCATCGATTTAGACGATTAATGGTACCAAAGGTGTACTAAAGCTACACGCTCTGCAAAGGGATAACGGCTCATATATCATATGTAATGTAAAAATACTCTTGAACAGCTCGAAAAAAGTCGAGAATATGTTCAGGTTGCAAAAAGAACGTTCGTAACAGGATAAACTGTATTGCAGATTGTAACACTAACATTTCATGAAAAGAGGTCCCACTATGAAAATGCGTTCATTAATGTCCATGTTCATCATCATGTTCTTATTATTTTTTGGGACTACAACAACTTCACTTGCGCATTCCATAGATATGAGTTACTCAGATTTAAACATTGAAGGAAACGAGATTCTCTATGATCTTTTTATTGATCAAAAAGACTTGTTTCCACATTTCGGTACTGACTTGGATAATCTGGTGAACGATGAACTGGCCTCGCAAAAAATCGAAGCCTATTTACAAAAAGGTCTTCGCATAGATGCTGATTCGAAGCGGCCCTTAAAGTTGGAATTAGTTTCGATGAACATGGCTCAAAAGGGTGTCGTAAGAGGTGTGGAATTTCAACTGAGGTTTATCGCCGATGAAGAAATCAAACAATTTAACCTTCATTACGATCTGATATTTGACGATGTGCCTACTCATACGAGTGTACTTATGGTCCATGCAGGTGATTATTTTCAGCAGGATATGATTGATAGCACTAATAAAGATATTCTGATCAACCTACTTAAGGGCCTTCCAAAAGACCCTCCCAAGGACCTTCCAAAGGCTAAGATTGGTGCTGTTTTGTGGAAATACTTTAAGCTTGGCATCGAACACATTTTGACAGGTTATGATCATCTACTGTTTTTGTTATCTTTAGTATTAATCGCAACTAGATTCAAGGATGCGTTGAAAATTGTTACTGCCTTTACTATCGCCCACAGCGTTACACTGTTCTTGGTAGCGACAGGTCGTATTCACATCATCCCGTACTGGGTCGAATCCTTGATTGCCCTGACAATCTGTTATGTAGCAGTGGAAAACATATTTGTTAAAAAGGCGAAATGGCGGTGGCTATTGACGGCCTTATTTGGTCTAATTCATGGGATGGGCTTTGCCGGGGCCATGGCTGAAACTGGACTTCCAAAGAGTAATCAACTTGGCTCACTCCTGACGTTTAATTTAGGTGTGGAAGCAGGACAACTCATGATCCTATGCCTATTACTTCCTTTCTTGCTATTGATGATACGTTTCCCATGGTATCGTAAAATGATGGTCTCAACGTCTTGCCTTATTTTTGCGGTGGCATTTTATTGGTTATTTCAAAGACTACAATAAGTCCATGATGATTCCTATTTTTTCAATAAGACTGTTGAACATGCTATTTTGGATCATATTCGAGAAACTAGAAATGCTTAATATGAAAAAAAGGGTAAAAAAAATTTATCAAACCTAATTTTATAGTTTATATGACTAATATGTAATGTCCTTTCTTATACATGAATAAGTTAAAGATCGAGTAGGCTACTTCGGTAGTCTATTTTCTTGTTAATTGACAATGAGAAAATTCAATCATAGCAATCTATCCCGAGATAAAACCACAATTTTTAGCTGCTCATAGATTTTATGAAAAAAATGGATTTACGAGTATAAAACGTACAGATTTACCTGAGAAATTTCCAGTGGTACATGTCGATAAAATATTCTATAAGTATTTGGTAGATTAGATACAAAAATCGTTTTAACTAATGGTTGCAAAAATTGAACAACTTGGACTGCTTAAGAGTCTATTATTTCTTGTTCTATAATAAGGGTAGTTTTGGATTCCTATTGTTTTTTATTGATATATTTGTAAATAAAAGAAATAAACGTAATGTTTATGAGATAGTGGCTTGCTTTCTTTTTTTTGTTGAAGATCTGGAATTTTTATGTTCCAATATGTATTAAAAAGTCATTACTTTTAGCGACCTAGTAAATACTTAGAAAAAAAAATATTTTGCCAAAGATGATATTCATAGGAAACTTCAGAAAAGAAAGTATATTTGAAATATTAATATTCTTTAGTACCCATTACATAGAAAAAAATTAGCGATTTATGTTTTCGACCATTTTAATATTTTCAGATTCTTAATAATTGAGATCGTGTAGAGTAATTGCCAAGTAGTGTTGGAATTTTAGAGATGTTGTACCTCACAAGCAAATTTAAATGTGGAGAGACTAGTAGTTATATTGTCTTTACAAATCTTTAGAGGATTTGTTAGAATAGTCAGACTTTACAATTCGCGAATCTCGCCTTTATACTAAAAGTAATTGGAATTTTCTTTCAATTATGAGTGATGTAATTTTGAATTTAATTTTCAAAAATCATAACGATTATGCCTATGAAAGTTTGGACATTTTATCTTAATGGGAGGAGATTTAAATTGGCTCGAATGACTCGTCGTATTGTAACGTCAACGCTATCGCTTGCTTTGGTTACTACAACAGGTTCTGTCAGCTATGCTCAAACAAATATAGAGGTAACCTCAAACCAGGCAGAGGTGAATGGAATGAAACAAATCAAACATAGTGATAACTTTCCTGTGTTGAGCAAAGTAAAACGTCCTGAGGAGGTTGGATTCTCATCTGATAAATTAAAACAAGTAGATGAATTGATCCAGCAGGATGTAAACAATGGTTTTCCGGGTGCAGTTCTAATGATTATTAAAGATGGAAAAATTGTAAAAAACACTGCTTATGGGTACTCGAAAAAATATGATGGGCTATCACCACTGAAACATCCTCAGAAAATGAAGACTAATACAATGTTTGATTTGGCATCAAATACTAAAATGTATGCAGTTAACTTCGCTTTGCAACATCTTGTTAGTATCGGAAAAATAGACTTGAATTCAACTGTACAATCATACTTTCCAAATTTTAAAGACAAATCAACTGATATGATTAAAGGGAAGGATACCCTGCGCTTAATCGATATATTACACCACACTGCTGGTTTTCCAGCTGATCCGCAATACCACAATCCTACTGTAGCAGGTTCCTTGTATACACAAGACCGTAATAAAACATTTGAAAAAATCGCTGAAACACCATTAGAATACGTACCTGGTACGAAAAACATTTATAGTGACGTGGACTATATGATCCTTGGTTTTATTATTGAGAAGGTAACTGGAAAACGACTAGACGACTATGTAGAAAATACGATTTATAAGCCGTTAGGTCTAAAACACACAATGTTCAACCCCTTGCAAAAAGGATTCAAAATGAAAGATTTTGCGGCAACCGAGTTAATGGGGAATTCACGTGACGGTATCATTTCTTTCCCAAACATTCGTACATACACAATACAGGGAGAAGTGCACGATGAGAAGGCGTACTACTCTATGGGTGGCGTATCAGGTCATGCGGGGCTTTTCTCGACAACAAGCGATTTAGCCGTTCTTTTGCAGGTAATGTTAAACGGAGGTGGATATGGCAAAGTAAAACTATTTGATCATAAAACGATTGATCAGTTTTCAGCACCTTCCGAATTAAATCCAACATATGGCTTAGGCTGGAGAAGAAATGGCTCTCCAAGTATGTCCTCTACGTTTGGATTGTATGCAAGCCCAAATGCGATTGGACATACCGGTTGGGTAGGCACTCTGACCATTATAGATCCAGATAATAATTTAGGGATTGTCTTGTTGACCAATAAAAAACATTCACCTGTAATTGATCCATTAATAAATCCGAACAAATTTAAAGGTGATGACTTTGCTACGGGACAATATAAAGCTGTAGCAACTGCTGTGTATGAAGCATTAATTAAGTAATTGTTCTTGAATTAGGAAAGAGAAAAATCTTCTAGATTGAATGATTTTTCTCTTTTTTATTGCTAAGTGAAATACATTGGTTAATAGTAAGCTTCCTCGTAAGTCCTAATATAAATTTTATTGTAAATGCAACAATATTAAGGTAGATTTAAAGTATGGTATTTTTTATTGCATTTGCAACAAAAATGATTAAGGAGGTAATAACAAGAATGTATATTCCAAAATATTATATAGTCACAAATCCTGATGAAATTTGGGGTTTCGTTCAAAAAAACTCGTTTGGCACGATTATCACAACAAAACAGAGTAGACCAATTGCTACACATTTACCTTTAAGTCTAACTAAAAAAGGTGAAGATTATTATATTACTGGGCATTTTGCATATGGAAATCCACAATGGAGAACATTTGAGAATAGTGAAGAAGTGCTTGTTATGTTTCAAGGACCTCACGCTTATATTTCATCTTCTTGGTATGAAGTTGAGGAAGTTCCAACTTGGAATTATCAAGCCGTGCATGTTTACGGAAAAGCAAGCATTTTAGAGAGAGATGAATTAGTAGAAGAATTAACAATCATGCTAGAAAAATATGAAAAAAATCGTGAAAACCCAGTACTGTGGGATAAACTTTCTCCACAACTTTTAGAAAGTGAACTAAAAGGTATAGTTGGATTTAAGATTAAAGTGGAAGAAATTCAGGCCTCATATAAATTAAGCCAGAATCGAAGCGAAAAGGATTATCATCATATCATTGATAATTTACAAAAAGAAGAAGATCCTCATTCAAAACAAATGGCTGAACTGATGGGAAAGAGATTAGAGCATTTATCTTTTAAGGAAAGTAAGAAGTAAAGTTTGTAAAAAAAAATGAAATTGAACTAGTACATTTCATTATCCGCATATAAATTATGAAAAGCTGTCTTTTTAGATAGCTTTTTTTGCTTCATAAAGAATTAAGTATGACATAGGAATCTTAGTAAAAGGATGTGAAGATAGTTGTTGGTTGTGTTACTAGCGGTACCAATCTTATTATTAGCATTATTTTGTTTATGGGTCTCAATTTTCAATAAAAATAGCTTTTATTAAAGAAGATACTATACTTCTTAATAGGAGTAACCATGTTGATGTTCGCGATATATCTATTTGATTTCTATTTATTTTTTCGTCTTTAGTGGCATCTTCGTTTTGTTAAGGGGAAAAAGTTTTTGTTCAAGTTACAAAATTATTTTAGCTGATTAAAAATATTTTTGTAGAAGAGACAAAAGAATAATCAGAACCTATGTTAAAATTAAATTACATATCTTTCCAAATGAGTAAAAAATGAACTGTTGTTACTTCGAATTTTATGAACTTTCCCTGGTTAGCTAATAAAAAATATAAAAATACATAATATAAAAATACTAGTGAAGAGGAGTATAGAATGAAAGAATTTTTACAGCTTTTAAAAAAGGGTAATAAATCTGCATTATTAGCAGCGATTGTTAACGCTGTAATTGCAATAATAAAAGGAATAGGGTTTAGTATGACAGGAAGTGTTGCACTCTTTGCTGAGATGATGCATAGTGCTGCCGATACTGCAAACCAACTTTTTGTATTTAGCGGTTCAGCTTTAAGTAAAAAGGCACCAACAGATCGGTTTCCAAATGGATTTGGTCGACTTGTTAATTTAGTTTTACTTGGAGCAGTATTAATTGTAGGAATTATGGCATTTGAAACGATTGTCGAAGGAATTCAGCATATTGTACATCCAACCCACTCTTCAGGTCTGGCTATTACCCTAACTATTTTAGGTGCTTCGGTTGTGCTTGAAGCCTTTGTACTTTACAAAGCAATGAAAGAAATTAGTCATGAATTAGGAATAACAACAAGTGGTTTTGGAGTGGTTACTGAGGCAATTTCTAATTTAGGAAAAGCAAAACCAGCTACAAAATTAGTTTTCTTAGAAGATACAGTCGCAACACTAGGTGGATTATTAGCGATGATTGCTGTAATCATTGCTTATTTTTCACCATTTCATCAAGCGGAAGGTGTTGTTTCTGTCATCATCGGTATTTTGATGTTCCTTGTTGTTGGAAAAGTATTTCTTGATAATGCTGCAGGTGTAATTGGTGAATCAGATGAAGAAATGGAAGACAAAATTGGTGAAATCGTAATGGAAGATCCAGATGTCAAAGATATTCAAGCTCTTACGGTTGTCAAAGAGGGGGAAGATTTACATGTCGAATTAGAAATTGAACTAGACCCTAATTTAACAGTAGCTCAAGCTGATGACATAAAAGACCGATTAGAAGAAAAAATTATGAAAGAAAAAGGTGTAACAGACGTTATTATTGAATTGGACGAAGATGACGGGATTCAAAATTGGACTGAAGAAAATAAAACAGAAATAATCAAAAAATAGTAAAGATTGAAACGACAAATATTAGTTTTGTCGTTTCTTTTTAGTGATGGAGAGTTTTATTTACCTTCTGTATTAGTGAAAGGACTTGGTTGTTTCAAATACCTCTTTATAATTTGAAACATTATAAAATTAGATTTCAAGTTGCTTATTTAATTCTGTAACAGCATTATTTATTCTCAATTCTGTTTCATCTATTTCTTTAGTTATATTTTGAGGGGTACCGCGAAAATATTTACTAGAGTTATTGTCTAGAATAAATTTGCCTTTATATGCCCCATATATTTCATATAACTTGGTTTCTAAATTTGTAGACTCATTTACATCTATTAAAAAAGCAATATTACTTTGTCCTACTTTAGAATTAAATATTCCTTCAAATTTTAAATTTTCATCTCCCATTTCTAAAATTGAGATAGTTTTTCCATTCAACCGCTTTTCACCTGAAATAACTTTACTTATTTTAAATGTTAATTTTGTATATGGTCTACGATGACTGCCCTCATTAATTGGAACATATGGTTCAGTTGCAATAACAGTCCCTTTAGCGACTAGCTCAGAGGCTTTCATTAAGTCTTCAAGACGATCAAAGTTTCCAAAAAGGCAAATAGTTGCTTTAGCAATTTCTTTTTTTGAATTTGATTGATATTGTGTCAGATTAGAAGAGAAAGTAGATTTATCTGCATCTGTATCACTATCAATTCTTTTAATATCTTCTTTTATTACTCTAGTAGATATATCTTCTTTATTAATGAATAATTTTGAGAATTAAAGATGAATAAGCTAATTAAGAGACAGATTATAACAAATAAACTTTTAAATAATATTTTCATGATTTCTCCGATTCATATTTATTTATTTATTAAGAAAATCCTAATATATGAATATTTTACCAATAGGAAATTTGTAGGGATTATAATTTATTGGATAATTTGTAAACAGTATCACAAATTATCATATATTAGGTTTTGATTTCTTTGGATCTGATAAAGATTCTTAAAGGATTCAACCAAAAAGGAAAGAATTATATTAATTGTACAAACTTTTTGATGAAAGTTTGTTACGAAGTTGATAGAGATATTACATTAAGATGTTAAAATACATGTTTTAGTTAAAGGTATATTAAGGAAAAATTATCAAAAAGATAATAGGTAGTTTTCTTGTATAGTAGTGTTAGGGGAATTAGGACAATTCTATGTCTTAAAGTGAATTGGATAATTCTAATCTACTAAAACGTACATAAAAAGATAAATCTTAGAATGAAATGAATGGTTCTTAGAAAAACGTGAAATTATGTAATCGGTATGACGAGGAGGAATGATCATGTTTGAATTTGAAAATATAGAACAGTTTGCAAGAATAAAAGTTATTGGTGTTGGTGGTGGCGGAAATAACGCCGTTAACCGAATGATTGAAGACGGAGTAGAAGGCGTTGAGTTCATTGCTTTTAATACGGATGCCCAAGCACTAAAACAATCAAAAGCTGAAATTACTATGCAAATTGGTGCAACGTTGACACGTGGTTTAGGAGCAGGAGCGAATCCTGAAATTGGAAAAAGAGCTGTTGAAGAAAGTAAGTCGCAAATTGAGGAAGTACTACAAGGAGCAGACATGGTTTTCGTTACAGCTGGAATGGGTGGCGGAACAGGTACTGGTGCAGCACCTGAAGTTGCGAAAATTGCTCGAAAGCTTGGTGCTTTAACAATTGGAGTAGTAACTCGTCCTTTCAAATTTGAAGGGAAAAAACGTGCAACAAACGCTGAAGGTGGAATTAAAGAACTTAGGGAAGCTGTTGATACATTAATAATCATTCCAAACGATCGATTATTAGAGCTAGTTGACAAAAAAACACCGATGCTCGAAGCATTCCGTGAAGCGGATAATGTACTAAGACAAGGTGTTCAAGGGATTTCCGACTTAATTGCAGTACCAGGATTAATCAATCTTGACTTTGCTGATGTTAAAACGGTCATGTCTCATAAAGGGACAGCCCTTATGGGGATCGGTATTGCAAAAGGTAAAGATCGCGCTACAATCGCTGCTCAGAAGGCATTAAATTCTCCGTTACTAGAAACTTCTATTAATGGAGCTCATGGTGTAATTATGAATATTACAGGTGGACGTAACTTAAGTCTATTTGAAGTACAAGAAGCCGCTGATATCGTTGCTTCTGCATCTCATGAAGAATTAAATATGATTTTCGGTTCGGTAATCGACGAAAACTTAAAAGATGAAATTATTGTAACAGTTATTGCTACAGGATTTGCGGATAAAGAAGAGAAAATGGTAAGAACTCCTTCTAGACCAATAGAAGAAGCACCTAGCTTATACAATAGAGAGCAACGCTTCCAACAAGATCAAAGATATCGAGTAGACCAACAGCAAGATTTTGGTCGCTATAATGATCAACAAGACACTGGTCGATACACAGAACAGCAAAATTATGGACGTTACAATGAACCAAAAGATTATAATCGCTATAATGAGCAACAAGATTATGGGCGTTATAATGAACAAAATGATTACGATCGATATAATGAACAGCAGGAATATAACCGTTACTCAGAACGACAAGATCAAAATCGATACACAGAACAAAAAGATTACGGCCGCCATAATGAGCAACAAGAATATGGCCGATTTAATGAGAAGGAAGATTCTACTTCATATATTCCGGCTTTCTTACGTAATCGAAAAAACAGAAATAGATAGATTTATAGATGTAGTGAAGGACATGAGTGTTGATGCTCATGTCTTTTTTTTGATTCTTTTAAAAATTGTATGTCTTTTATATAAGCTGCGACTATTTAAATTCTAATTCAACTCCATGAATCTACTAACGTAAATTTCCATTTCATTCCGATTTACCGTTGATTTCAGGCTTATCTTTATTTCTTTTTTTCTTCCAATCTATAATTATTAATAATAATGGACCTGTACAAAAAAATAGTATCTGTAACAAAAGTACATATAATTTATACTTACGAAACTCCGGTCCAACTATAATCAATACCGTAAACATTATGTAGGAAAATATAATTAATATATTTCTTGCTAATTTCATAATATTATCTCCTGTTTCAAATTGGTTTTTGCTCAGTTAAAAATATACCTTAGAAGTTAAAATTGAATTAATCTTTTTCAAAACTGTCTCTAATTTTTTAATGAACGTTTACGAAATTATGTTAACATTTATAAAGGTAAAATTAACCAATATTTATTGTCATTATTGTTACATATTTTTTTTATAGCTCATTACACCTTTTGGAATTTATGAAAAATCTACAAAACTATTATTTGTATGGGTTTTTTGATTTTTTAAAAATTAGCAATCAAATTCTGTAGATGGAAGCTTAATAAAAAATGCATTATGAAATTGATTCAAAAAAATTAAAATTATTAAAACTTTTTTAGCTCTCAGGAGTCTAATGTATAGAACATCGAGATGGAGGGATTGAGATTGCGGGATCATAGTCTAGTGAAAAGGGCTATCAAAGGAGATGAGCAAGCATTTTTGTCAATTATGCATGAGCATAAAATATCATTATATAAAACTGCATTAGCCTACTTAAAGAATAAAGATGAGGCAATTGAAGCAATTCAAGAAGTAACGTTTAGAGCTTATCAAAACATACAAACATTGAGAGAACCAAGTTATGTAAAAACATGGCTTATTCGGATTATGATTAATTACTGTCAGGATTCTATAAAGAAGAATAATAGAGTAACCTTCGACGATGAATATATTTCACAGCTAGGTACGAACGAAGACTATAACTATATTGAAATAGAAGAAGCAATGTCACAGCTTGATGATACACAGCGACAGCTATTACATTTAAAATATTTTCACGATGTCAAAATCAAAGATATTGCAATTATGTGGAATCGTCCAGAAGGTACAGTAAAGACTTGGTTGAATAAAGCATTGAGATCATTAAGAGGAATTCTTGAAGAGAAAGGAGAAAATGGCAATGTTTGAAAAAGAAGAAAGAGAATTAAAAAATTTGAAAGAAAAATACGAAAACGTCGATATACCTCTTGATGATATTGATGAGGCTATTCAAATTGGTTTTCAAAATGCAAAAGAAGTTAAGATGATCAAAAAACCGAAACGGAAATTTAGAATTTGGTCAATAGTTGCAGCTGCCGTTTTTCTTTTTGGAATTCTAGCAAGTATACGTGTATCACCAACCTTTGCTGATTATTTAACAAATATTCCAGGTATGGAGAAAATCGTTAAGCTTATTCGTGATGATAAGGGACTAATATCAGCTGTAGAAAATAAATATGCTCAAGAAATTAATATTTCACAAGAGAAAAGCGGAATTAAGGTAACGATTGATTCAGTAATTGCTGATGAGCAAGGAATATTGATTTTTTACACGATTGATGCAAAAGAGACACAGCATAATTTTACTTTAAAAGAAGTGAGTCTCAAACCAAGTAATGGTGAAGAATTGCCAGAACATACTTCATCATTTGATCTTCCAGTAGAAGATGAGTTAAATACTTATACTAGTAAGATTGAATATTTATTTCAGGAAACAAACGAGCAAAAAGATTTTAACTTAGATTTAAAGATAAAGAGTAAGGAGGTTTCAGAGCAATTTTCTATTCCATTCTCTTTAAAAAAGCTAGAAAAAACAAAACAAATATACGAACTAAATAAAACAGTAATGATTGATGGGCAAAAAATAACAATTAAAAAAGTTACAGTTTATCCTCTCCGTGTAGCTGTACAAGTAAAAATGGATCCAAATAATACTAAGAAAATACTAGATTTTACTGATTTTGAACTTCTTGATCAAAATGGCGAAGTATGGTCTAAAATAACAAATGGAACTACTGCCAATATACTTAGCGATAATGAACGAATTATCTATTTACAGAGTAATTACTTTAAAGATCCAAAAGAATTATATTTTGTCATAAATAAACTTCAGGCAATTGATAAGGAAGATGAGTACCTTGTAATTGATACTGAGAAACAAAAAATTCTGAAACAGCCAAGAGGTAATTATTTATCTGACCTAAAAAAAGAGGGAGATACTATATTTTTTACTTTGAATACAAAAAAGGAATTTAATTACGACATGATTGGATCAATCACTGATGCAAACGGAAAAGAAATTGAAATGAATGAATCCTATATGGAAGGCAATGTTAATAATAAGCAAATAATAGGTTTTAAGATTTCATCTCGACAAAAGTATATGAATCCGATAAAAATTGATCTTGTATCTTTTCCTTCGTATATCGAAGGAGATGCGAAAGTAAGGGTTAAATGAATTAACCTAACGGTCCTAAATAGGAAAAACAAAAACGTAATCTTTTCTATGAATATCAAGAAAAGATTGCGTTTTTTAAGTTACTACAGACTATTCACCTTATGACAGTAAGGTTCAGGTGGATAGTTGTGTTTAAACTTTTCAAAATCCCAAGTTCTAAGAAATTTTTTTGCGGCTTGGTATCCATTTGTGAAAAGTGCTTCTTTTTCTTTTTTATTTAAATTGAAATCTGTGCTTGATATATCACCAGTTGGGATTTTTATAGTTCGTTCATTTACTTCTGTTGTTAGATGACGAATGTCGTGTGCTTGTCTCATCGTAATAAATATTGATTTGTAAAATGAGATTGGGTTATGACCATCCAGCGGTTTCGCAATAATTTCTTCATCTATTAAGCGAAAACCAAAAGTCGGCCATTCTTGATGGTCATCGAATATCCAAATTGGAAAATTACTTAGAATTCCACCATCGACAATTAATATTGGATAATTATAATTAGGAGTTTTTAGTTTAATTGGTTGAAAGAAAAAGGGGATTGTACCACTCATTCTAACTGCTTGAGAAATTGTTATATCTTTTGCTGATAAGCCGTAGTTTGGTAAATCATCAGGTAAAACGACCATTTTACCATTACTAATATCTGAAATAATGATTTTTAATTTCCCTTCTTCTAAATCGTCGAAATAGCGAATTCCTTTTTTGGATAATAAAGATTCTAACCATTCTTCTTCAAAGTCATTTTTATATAACCCATTTTTAAATAAGATATTTAATCCTAGTCCGATTAAAGGAATAAAGTGCAACCATGTTTTTGTAATAAATTTCTTATAATCTAGATGATCCATAATTTCCTTTAATTCTTTCCCTGTATAGCCACATGCTAGAAGAGTAGCAACAATAGCGCCAGCAGAAGTGCCAGCCAAACGTGCCCATTCATAACCATCTTCTTCTAAAGCACAAATAGCACCAACATGTCCGATTCCTCGAACTCCTCCTCCTTCAAAGATACCATCTACTTTCATTTTGTTACACCTACCTTTCAGAAAATGGAATTATATCAATATAATATATGGGAGTTCTGTTTAAGTGTGATTAACTACTGGTTCAATCATATTTATCAATTAATTTATTTTTTGGGAAATATTCTGACAATCTTTGCAGATAAATTAAATTTATGGAATCCTTTATTTACTATAAAAAATTTCAGATGAAACATTCAAAAAGTTGCAGAAATATTTATTTGATGAATATTTTAAATTCATTATGAAATACTAACAGCAATCTGATAGTTTATATCAGAAAATTTTATTAAAAGGGGCTACATATCATGGCAAACAGATCTTCAAATCAATATGTTTCACCAAATGCTGAATCTGCAATCGATCAGATGAAGTATGAAATTGCAACAGAATTTGGAGTACATTTAGGTCCAGATTCAACGTCTCGTGCAAATGGTTCTGTAGGTGGAGAGATTACAAAACGTTTAGTTCAAATGGCTGAACAAAGTCTCGGTGGCTATTCAAGATAAAAGATTTATTATGAGAGATGAGTTAATTAAAGGTAATTCGTTACCGAATGATTAACTCATCTCTTTTTGAATCTTTTAAGAAACTTTACATAAATTTACCAAAACAAAAGATTAAATAAAAGGTAGTTAATTATAAAATATCAAGCAAATTATTTTAATTTGTATTAATATTAGTAAAAATGAGTCGATTTAAGTAGAGAGAAAATTAAAATAATTTGGTATTATTAAACTAAACTCAATGTAACAAAATAGAGAGAATTATATTGAGTATATAAAGAGATAGAAATAAATGGGGAGTTGCAAGTATGAAATCAACTGGAATTATTAGAAAACTAGACGATCTTGGAAGAATTGTTCTACCGAAAGAACTAAGAAATACAATGAATTTAGAGAACAATGCTCCATTTGAAATTCATTTTGAAGAAGGTATGATTATTCTTACAAAATATGATGAAAATTCCGGTTTAAGTGGAATTGTCAGAAGACTAGATGACTTAGGAAGAATTGTTTTACCAAAGGAATTAAGAAAAATGTTAAATCTTAATAAATATGAACCATTTGAAGTATTTATTGAGGAACAAAAGATTATCCTTAAACAATTTGTTTCGAGTAATGCTTGTATGGTAACAGGAGTTATTGATGAAAAAAATTTCACGTTTGAAAGTGGAAAGATTGTAGTAAGTAAATACGGCGCAGAAATTCTTATTAAGGAATTGCAGGAATACATAGCTAAATAATAAATCTAAAGTGCTCTTTTTCTTTAGGAGAAGAGCACTTTTTTGTTTGAATTTAGTTTAAAAAAATAAGAGAGTTTATCCTTTCTAAAGTAATATAAAGAATCTTTTTCAGTGCTTTCAACGGTTTACTACAAATTTGTTAAAACCCTCTAAAATACACCAAGATAATAAGACACTACATAGAATGATAATTTCCATTTTTTACATCTCCTTTTTTTGTTCTACTTTTAAGTTCTCTTAGGCTTTAATTGTCTCGAATTTTAAGATTGTATGTTCTGTTTTGTTTGGATGTTTTTATTATACACGAACATCTATTCTAATGTAAGTAGTTTTTTTAGAAAATAGATAGATTTTTGCGAACATATATTCAAAGTAGGTCATTTGTTCGATTCTCTAATAATAAGATTGGTAAAAAAATAGATCAGCCATTAATCCTGGCAAAAAAAATATGCCTTTAATACAAAAAATACGAATGTTTTTTTGTACTCAATTTCTGTTCTGTAAAAGTATGTTTCTTCCAGAAATATGGTAGGATATGGTTATGGAATTGTTAGAAGGAGATAACGTATGGGCCTAATAGAGAATCAAAAGTATTTCTTTGAAAAATATAAAATCGATGAACAGGATTTTGAAAAGTACTGTTTAGACTGGTCAAAATATATTGAAATTTATAATGAATACATATCAGAAATACCGAATCTTGAAACAGTAGCTACATTTATTTCGGAGATACTCCGTAAAAATCCTGAAATTCATACTGTGAAATCAAGAATTAAATATCCTGACCATTTAATTGAAAAGATTATTCGAAAGACGATAAAAGGTAAAAAAGCAGACTCATCATATGAAATCAATGTTTCGAATTATAAATCTGAAATCACAGATTTAATTGGAATAAGAGCATTACATTTATATAAATACCAGGCTGCAGATATAGACAAAACAATTAGACAAAATTGGAATTTACATGAAAAAGCGACTATTTACCATCGCTTAGGAGATATGACAAGCGAACAGCATATTGAAGAGGAAAAGTTCCAGTTTTTAGTTCATGATGCCGGATATCGATCATGGCATTATGTGATTAAGTCGCAAATGACAAAAGTAAATTATTTAGCCGAAATTCAAGTAAGAACGATTTTTGAAGAAGGCTGGAGCGAAATAGATCATCAACTAAGGTATCCTTATGATTTAGATAATGAGATATTAAATGAACAGCTTTTAATCTTAAATAGACTTTCGGGTGGGGCCGACGAATTGGTCAATTCAATTCTTCATACTAAGATGACTATTTATCAACAAAACGAAGAAAAAGAATTTCGTGATGAAAAGATTCAGGAATTATTAAATGAAATTTCTAGTTTGTCAGAGGATGGAAAACTAACTAATGAGGATAAGAAGTCATTAGAAGAGAAAATTAAACAATTAGAAGTTAAAAAGATTAAAGTAAATTATAGTAATCTGTTTAATAATCGCTCAGTTGAATATCACTTTAAACGTAGAATATTTCCTAGCGATTTTTAAATAATTGTTATTAGCCAAGGCAATATGCTTTGGCTTTTTGCACATTAAGAAAGTATAAATTTGCAGCAGGGAAGGATTATCGACGTGGTGGGAACGAGTTTTCTTTATATTTTTTATCAGAAAAATTTCTACAATATTTAGGTGCCATTTCTTTTCTCTTAACATTAAATGTAATAACAGATCTAGTTTAGATTTTAAAAAATATGAAACTAGGTGGAATGATGGTTAAAAGGCCGATTTATAAGCAGGAATTTCTAAATACTTTTAATTATGCAGATAAGAATTTTGATATTGCTTCTCTTAAAAATCTGATTGAACAATCTTTTGGAGAAAATAATGCATTGGATTTTAAAGAAACATTCGTTAGAGAGGACCAAATTGCAAAATTAATAATTGCAATGGCGAATTCTGGAGGAGGATCAATTATTTTTGGTGTAAATGATGATAATCACCCAGTAGGAATCCTTAAAGAAGAGCTAAAGGATCCAACCGATTTTCAAAGAAAATTAAATGGTTATTTACCTTCTATGCTAATTTATCATCTTCAACAAATTGATTACGATGAGAATGAAATGTACGGATATTTTAGTGGTAAAACCTTCTTCATCATTTATATCCCCGAGCAAAATCGATTTATCCCGTTTATTGCTAAAAGAGGCTCCGATAAATTATTTACAGATAAAATTTATATTCGGAAAAATACTTCAAACGAAACCGCCACAAACGATGACTTAGAAATTATATTTAGAAAAAGGCTCATTGAACAATATGAGGACTTATCTAATATGAGTCTAAATGAGCATATGGAACAATTAAAGATTCTTTATCGTATAGCTGCAATTAGTGGTGATACAAATAAAAACCAAAAAAGCCAAAAAGATGATTTTAGTGAATTTATTGCCAGAATGATTGAGAAAAAGAAGCGGAAGATTGAGATTGTTTTGGAGGTTAGTAATATTGAGTGAATGGTAGTGAGGATAGAATAAAATGAAGAAATTATAGGAATGAAGATAAAACTGGGAGTATCGGTTTATCTTACATTCCATTTTTTATTTAATATTTAAAATTACTTGTAATAAGTATTTTCTATATAATCAGCATGTCTTAAGTCCTTCTCTACTTTTTCAATTTCTTTATCAGTATTCAAGTATCGAATATATTTTGAATCTTTCGTTTTTATATAAAAGCAATCTATTTTATTAGAAGAATTATTTAGATCATAAGATAGATTGATATAATCACCATTTTTATAGACTGCAATAACAATACTAGAGCGTTTAATTTTTTCAGTATTTTTTTCCTTCATTTTATTTTTTATATAATCTTTTTCAAGTTTTATAACCTGATTTATTTGATTATCAAATTTATTTTTATTATTACAAGCAGAAAGTGTAACTATAAAAAGTATTGTAGCGAATAAAACCAGTATTTTCATCCTCATAAATATCTCTCCTTATCAAATTGTAAAAGATTCAGTAAATGAGAAACCGAAGTGGAACATTTTTATTTCTTTATTATAAACTTCAAATTTTCTAATAAAGTAATTGTAACTGCACCCATTAAAGGCACAAGTGAAAAGTAGGGATTAATTATTAATTTGGGTAAAAGTAATAGAATAATTGATGAAATGAAACTGGATAAGTAAATATCTAGTAGGATGCTTTTCTTTTTAATAAGATTTTTAATAATTGAACTGAATATGTATGACAACAGTGAAACAATTAAAGCGAATGGAAATGATCTTAAGGTAAAGAATAGGGGGATAGAAATTACTTTTTCAAAAGTAGAGAATACTACTGTTACAGGTTGATTTGGTTCGAATTGAATTAATATGGATGAGGTAATAGACATCACTAGGGAACTCAGAAAAATATGCCTTGCTTTTCATTTAATTATTTCCCTTTCTAGTGTCGTTAACATCTCAACTAGGATTATCTTTTATTATAGTTGAATTATTAGAGAGTAAGATTTATGAATGTTATTATTTTGTGAAAGAATTATTTATCGTATAAAAAAGCTATAAACAACTGCTTAACCGCTTGTTTATAGCTTTTTTCATATAAAATTCATAATTTGTTACTCTACTGGAATATATTTCATTTTATGATTAGTTATAATAAGACTTAAGTTTGGAGGTAAAGTGTCATTGACTTTATTTTTATTGTTCGTTTTTATTGTAGTTTCCATCATTCTATTTAAAAGAGATAAAGTCTCATTCATGCTATGTGAAAATAATAAACTTGTTTTTAAATTGAAAAATACTAGTTGGTTTCAAAATCATTTGATGTCAGGATTTTTCTTGTTTATTATGAATGCAACGTTGTTTTTGACTACTTGTCTGGTAATTTATCTATTAACGTATCTACTAATTCCATTTCTCCATTTGTTGGTAATGATATTGGCCATCTTTGGAAGTTTCTTTTTGTGGATAATCGTGAATAAGGCATGGCAAGGTACGAACGCAAACCGAATTAAAATGAGTATTTTAGGAAGTAGTTTTTATATTTTATTATCTATTTTGTTTCTATATTGGTTTTTAAATCTTGAACCTTCTTATCCAGGTGAAGATCTGTTTATGAATTCAATAGGATTGATGTTTGGGATAATGGTTTCAATCGTTGCATTTCTTACTTGCTTGATAACGACAGGATTTAGTTTTAAAAGCAAGTAATCTGTAAGAAACTCTATGAATAACCTGGGTTTTTCACATACTCATAATAGGTTAGACCCTTAGAAAAAAAGAGGAAGGGCACTTAACATTACAAATTGTTAAGTGCTTTTAAAAATAGCAATTAACCCTGTTTTTTAGCCAAAAAGTAATAGGTATATATTTTTACTTTTCATATTTTATAAGAATTTTTATAGGTTTATTTAACTAGATGTAAATTTGAAAAGTAAATAACTAGTCATTTACTTTGTGTAAATAAGTGGGTTAATATCATTCGAAAATGATTAGAAATATTAGTGTATTTTAAGGAAACGCTGATAAACCAAGGGCTGAATAACCCAATTGACCAATAATTGAATATTCTTTATATTTTGATATTGTAGAGTGCTTTTTAAGAAGTGGTTTGGATATGAACGATTAAAATCGATTTTAATAGATTCATATGAGAAGTCGCTTTTTTTTATTTTATCAGAATAGGGGAGTGTAAGATGACAGGAAAGCCTAGGTTAAATAAGTATGTTACTGCGATGATGACGACAGCTCTTATTGCTGTTCCAACCTTTCAAGCGTTAGCTGCTGGGACAAGCAATAATGTTTCAAACTTAACAAATAGTAGTGCTGTAGAAACGAATCTTCAAGGAATTAACGCAAAAGCAAGTACAGGGAAGCATGTGATTACTCTTATTACAGGTGATGTAGTTACTGTAACAGAGTTTGCAGATGGACAAAGTGTAATCAGTGTTGAACCAGCGGATAAAGCAGATGGTGGTTCACATATCATGACGGTTAATAAGGATACATATGTTATTCCGAAACAAGCGATGCCTTACTTAGCTTCTGGTGCATTAGATCGAAATCTATTCAATATTACTGCACTAATAGCGGATGGATACGATGATGCGTCTCAAAAGACATTACCTGTTATCGTACAATATTCAGAGTCAAAAACTCGCTCAAGCTTGAAGCCAGCATTAAAAGCTTCAACGAAAACACATGAACTAGAAAGTATTAATGGAGCAGCGCTTTCTGCAGAGAAGAAGGATTCAAAAGAATTTTGGCAAGATGTTAAGAAAAATATAAAATCTGCGGATTCTACAAAATCTACAAAGTCATTCGTTACACCTGGAATTGAAAAAATTTGGTTAGATGGACGTGTTAAGGCAACGCTTGAGCAAAGTATTCCACAAATTGGGGCACCTACTGCTTGGAATGCTGGTTACAACGGAAGTGGTGTGAAAGTAGCGGTTCTTGACACAGGGATCGATGCACAGCATCCAGATGTAGCTGGTCAAATAAAAGAAACAAAAAGCTTTGTTCCAGACCAAGATGTACGTGATTTCCATGCACATGGTACTCATGTTGCCTCTACTGTACTTGGAACGGGGGCAGCATCAGGTGGAAAATATAAAGGTGTAGCACCAGGAGCAAGCCTAATTGTTGGAAAAGTGTTAAGCAATGAAGGCTTTGGACTTGATTCATGGATTATTGATGGTATGGAGTGGGCTGCACATAATGCCAAAATTGTCAGCATGAGTTTAGGAAGCGATGAGTCAAGTGATGGCACGGATCCGATGGCACAAGCAGTTAATAATTTAAGTGCTGAGACAGGCTCTCTATTCGTTATAGCGGCTGGTAATACAGGTCGTGAAGGAATCGGTTCTCCTGGAGCAGCAGATGCGGCACTTACCGTTGGGGCAGTTGATAAATCAGATAATCTTGCTTATTTCTCATCTAAAGGTCCTCGTTTTGGTAGTGAAGGATTAAAGCCTGATCTGACAGCACCAGGTGTAAATATTACTGCTGCGCGATCCCAATATTCAACTCAAGGAAGCGGATCTTATCTTTCGATGAGTGGTACATCGATGGCTACGCCACATGTGGCAGGAGCGGCTGCAATTCTTTCACAACGCCATCCTGATTGGACTGGCGCACAGCTGAAAGATGCATTAATGAGTACAACTAAAAAATTAGATGATATTAAGCCGTTAGAAGGTGGAACTGGACGTCTTGATGTTGCAGCAGCGACTCTTGGTGATTTGCGTGCAACAGGTTCACTTGATTTTGGTTTCTATGCTTGGCCTCATGAAAATGATGGATTGAAAGAGAAAACAATTACGTACACTAACGACAGTGAGAAGGCTGTGACGTTAGATCTATCAGCAAAAATTACTGATAATAGCGATGCAGATGCACCTGCTGGTTTATTTAAACTTTCAACGAACAAGGTAACTGTACCGGCAAAAGGTAGTGCAAAAGTTACTGTTACACTTGATCCAAACGTAGGTGCTAATGGACAACGTTATCAAGGTCAGATTTCAGCAAATGTTGATGGTAAAACAGTTGTGCATACTGCATTGGCTATGATTAAAGAAGAGGAAAGATATCCATTAACGTTAAATGCAATTGGACGCGACGGTAACCCAGCTTTGGCGTATATTAATCTACTTGGCCCAGATGGTGTTCCGGATTTTATTGCAGTTAACGGTACGACAGAATTACGTTTAAAACCAGGAACTTATTCTGCAATGTCAATGATGGATGTTGATACTGACACTGACCACGCTGGCGTTGCACTTGTAGGGAATCCTGAAATTAATTTAGATGGTCCTCAAACTGTTACATTGGATGCACGTAAAGCGAATGAAATTACAGCAAACGTACCAAATAAAACAGAAGCAAGTTTTAGAAAAATGGAATATTACCGTGAAATTGATGGCAGCAATGTTAGTGACATCTATGTGATGCCGGTTACAGTAGATAAGATGTATGCTGAGCCAACTAAGAAAGTTAAAAATGGGAAATTTACATTTAACACGCGCTGGAGATTGATTGAACCATACATGACAATCAATTTCAAAGGCAATGAATTAGATGATATTCCACAAGCTGGAAGTACATTACTAGATGGAAAATACAACTTAGACGCTGTTTATGTAGGTAAAGGGGCTCCAGCCGATTATAAGGGATTAAATGTTAAAGGTAAGGCTGTTATCGTTGATCGAAGTGATGAAGTAACTGGTATGGAGCGCTCTGCAGCAGCATATGCAGCAGGTGCAAAACTAGTTATTACTGTAAACGATGGACCAGAAGAAATTAGTGAATATGTTGGAGTTGAAAATGAAGATTGGTCACTTTCAGATTCTCCAATTTCGGTTGTAGCAATCAGTCAAACTGAAGGTAAAAAACTGATTGATGCTGCGAAGTCCAAAAAAGTAACACTAGACGTAAAAGGTACTCCTAATACGAAATACGTTTATGATCTTGTTGACAACCATGATAATGCAATTCCAAATGACATAACTTATTCACCTAAAGCGAACGACCTTGTAAAAATTAATGCTGAGTACAAATCAGATGAAGCTACAGCAGGTGGTGAATTCCGTTGGGATATTCCATCTTACCGACCAAATGGAGTAGGTTACCAAATGAAATTAAATCTACCATCAGTTCGAACTGAATGGGTTTCTGCACAAAAAGGAACTTCTTGGTATCATCAAGCTAGTGTGTTAGATGCTGCTTGGGAAGTACGACAACCATTAGCAACATACAAACCAGGACAAACATTAGATGAAGAGTGGTTCTCACCAGTTGCTCGTCCTCGTTTAGGTGATGGCTTCTGGAAGCCTTATCGTACAGGAAACAACTTAGTCATCAACATTCCTGCTTGGGCTGATTCTGGAGTAGGAAGTACAGGTTCAGAGTCTAATTATCCAGGTTCACAAACATTAAAACTATACCAAGGATCAAAACTAGTAAAAGAAGCGAAAGGACAAGCAATCTACTCATTTAACGAATACCCAACTGCGAATACTCAATATAAAGTAGTTAGTGATGCTTGGCGTGATCCAGCACGCTTTGATAATTCTGTAAAAACACATACAGAGTGGACGTTCTGGTCTAAGGAACAAGAAGAATATAAAACAGAACTTCCATTAATCTCGCTTGATTACAATGTAGAAACTGACATGAACGGTAATGCAAAATCAGGCCGTTGGATCGATTTAGAAATGAAAGCGATCCAAGTAGATGGTGCACCAGGAAACGGTAAAATGAAAGGTGCAACATTAGAAGTTTCATATGATGAAGGTAAGACTTGGGAACTAGTTGATTTAAATCGTGAAAAAGATAGCTGGAAAGCAAGAATCGAAAACCGTAAGAATGCATCTTCTGTATCATTAAGAGCAAGTGCTTGGGATGATGCAGGTAATAGTATTAATCAAGATATTATTAAGGCTTTTGGATTGAAGTAAATAAAGATTGAGAGGGGCACCTTCCTTTTGGGAGGTGCCTTTTAATGGGCCAATATTAGTGCCCTTTAGATAAAAAGGAAGCTTTTATTTATCAGTGATCGTGGAAGTACTACAGTTAAGTATGCTGCAAGTATGGAACTGAATTCTTTGCAAACTGCACAAAGTTACGTAAAAAGTATCCATCAGGTGTTCCAAAGAGTCATCCAGTATATCAAGCAAAAATGGTAGAGATCATGATCATTACGCTTGTGAGCGATAAATTAAATGAAAATTATCAATTCTCAACATCAAAAAAGGCACCTTCCACTTAGAAGGCACCTCTTAATGATTAACTATTTTGATCAGCTTTTTCAGCGTCCAATAATTCTTGCATGAATTTAAGATTATATGTATGGCTTTCTTTCAGTCTGCTATGTCTTGTTAGTTTGATTAAGTTTTGGTAGTGAGCGATTTCTTCCTCTAGTGATGAAATGACATTTGTACGATATTCTTTTAATTCTTGTTCGTTCATTTTTCATTCCTCCTATAATAGGGATTTAATAATTTAAGTATATCACTAATATGGAAAAATAAATCAAATTTCATTGTGAAAAGAAGTAAGATTACACAAAATTTACAAAAAATATTATGATTGATTAATTCGTGAGTAGTTAACAATGTGCCTAAATTGGAATGTAAGATCACTAGTGAACTTTCTGTGGTTAGTTGCATAAGGAAACAAATTTTCAACATAAAAAACCCCCTCCATAAGACAGAACAAACTTGACTGTCTTATGGAGGGAATCATAACTCTATAAAAATTCTTTTATATCAATATCTTTAATGCTTTTGCTTAAGTAAATCTCTAATCTCTGCTAATTGACTTTCTATATTGGTTAGACGACTTTGCATGTCGCCAATTTCTTGTTCTGCTTTATAATTAATTGCGAAATCGATAACGGATTCATGTTTATCGCGTGCTGCTTGACGGTTTTGACTCATCATAATGACTGGTGCTTGAAATGCTGCAATAAAAGATAGACATAAGTTTAACAAGATAAAAGGCGCAGAGTCAAAATGAAAAGCTTTTGTGAATGATAAGCTATTCCAAATCATCCAGACAGCAAGTGTACAACTAAACCAAATAATAAATTTCCAGCTACCACCAAATTGCGCGATTTTATCCGCGATTCTCTCAGACAATTTTGTTCGTTGGGTGTAATCACTATTTAAATGTTGCAGAATTTCTGACTCATAACGATCCACTAATCGGTCAATTCGTGATAAATTTTCTTGGTTTAAATCAATATCAAACCCTTGAATTTTTTTTGGTTTCTCAACTTGTTTTTTAAAGTTAATTTGCTTCCAAATGTTGTGTACCATATTTCCAACCTCCTCTTTTCTAGAGGAAGCCTTCAAAAGCTTATAAAAGTTGGACTACATTTTTATGATGTAATCCTCCTCGGATATTCAATTGTATGACTTCCTCTGATGTCGGTAAATTATCCGACTCACCTATACTGGGACTACCCATAAAAATGTTCCACCTCACTTTTTTCGTATAAATAATACCTTTACTATTATATGATGACTTATCTGATAGGACTATACTATTTTTAAATAATTTCTTATTCCATAAAAAAAAGCCGCGTCTGCGACAAGGAATTTTGATTAATAGAAGGGACGGAAATACCGTCCCGTTTAGCAAGATTATATTTTCTCTTTTGTATTAAATGTTTCTTCATATCGCTTAGATAATATGTAATAATGATAGCCTCTTGAATTTGAAATCAAACGAGATAATAATGTTTTCGCTTCTTCACGTTTGTTTTCCTTAAGTAATAGTTCGAACTCAAGTACGTTTTTAAATTTTTTTGAACGCATTGAATCCTTTGTTGCTTTTGCTCTTTCTAATTCATTTTCTTCAATAAATAGAAGTGTTTTGTAATATGAATTCCACTCAGGTACTTTAATGAAATCAATTCGTTCCTTAATAAATGACAAATCTTTATTTGAAAAGCCGTATACAACCTGATAAACGGCTTTTTTTGAGGGGTTAATTCGTTTCTTCATAACGTATTGATACGACTGTTCGATCTCATCGTGCAAATGGTTTGTAACAGAATAAAGAAAATAAAGGATTGATTTTTTTGATTGTTTACTTAGAAACCGTTCGATACGCGTTAGGTTTTTTGAAAAATAAAATGGATAAAACATCGTCCAAAAAAATAAGAAAAGAACTGCAACATAAAATATTCCAAATACATAAGATGGTGCATCATATAGACCTAAACAAAAAGCACCGATAAATAAAGAGATAATAAATAAAATTTTTTTCATAAAGCCTCCGTGATTAACTTCTAGTTGTAAATTATATCATCATTATCCATTTTTAGGTCTTTTATGTTTGTTTGGTAAACAATTCAATTTTATTTTGAAGCAGATAAAATGATTAGAGTAAATGAATTTGTCTCGGATTACTTAGAAATTGCTAAGATCTTTACAATTTTTAGGCTTGATACTTGATGATTAAAGTTAACTAAGTCATTTGCATCATTTGTAAGTACAATCGATGCTCCTTTATAATTGGCATCGGTAAATAAAGTGACTTGATAACCAGGTGAAATATGGATGGAAGAAATGGTGTCATTGCCAATACCTTTTACAAGTTGATCGTAATCATAATTACCTGCTCCTAATATTTCTGATGCACCGTCAAAAGCATTTTCCGTATATACCGTCACAGGCATTTCTACACCGTTTACACGAAAAAACATATCTATGAATCCAGCAGTCTCTCGTTCTGCTTGATTCAACTGAACAAGAGTCGGATTTTTTACCTCGTTCTTCCACATGGCAGAATAATAATTACTGTATGCTGCTTGCCAGAAGTAATTAATGATCGTATCATTCCAAACTTGAGGTAAAACGGATTTTGCTTGTACCGCAGCTTGATGAATCCATGCTTCAGGATCAGTCGAAGAAATCCAATTGTATAAACCTGAATCTGGCACCGTCATTTGACTTTGAATACTTTCCGCGTAATTTTCAAACTTCGAATGATAGCCCGGTGCGTTATGATCTAGGTTGGAAATATTCGAAGCATGTAGAGGCTGTGTTACATCTGTAAAATAGTGCAAAGAAACTCCCAAGTAGTAGAATGCATTGTTAAAATCGCCTTTTTTATAGTAATCCGATGCTAGATTAAAATACTTCGCTCCAGATTGACGAGCTGTTGGATAAGAAGTCCCCGTATAATTTGTTTGTGTGTCTGGATCATAAAAGTGAGACATAAATGTGCCCGTATCATAAAAAGGATTAATATGATCCGCATCGTATAAGCCTTGTTCCCAACGATCGCGAAACTGATTAAGCAATGTTGTAGGCTTGTTGATTGCAGGATTCGTATTATCGGCTATAAGTTTGACACTGCCATTTACGATAAAATGATGTGTACTATGATCTTGATTGTGAACATCCTCGTCAGACCATGCGAATGCTTTCTGATCATTGCTGAATAATGAAGTGATTGCAAGTGCACTTCCAGCAACTAATGTTAATAGCTTTTTTGATTGAATACGATTTTTCATGATACACCTTCTTTTTTGTATTTTGTTGTCTTACAAGCAACAATGTTTAAGTATAATCGTTTTTTGTTAATGAGATGTTTCTGTTATGTGAAAATTTGTTAAATTTTGGAAACTCATTACCAGTTATGGAAGTACTTACTCCTACACAGCTTTTTTAACAGTGCCAAATTTTAAAGAATTCAAATAGAAAAAGTACATAATCCATTTTGTGTTCCATATTAATTTAAAGACCTGCAAATTCATTCGTGAATCTTTTCGGGGGTGATAAAAATATGGAGATTAATGCTAGTGCTAGAGTATCCCTATCAAAAAAAGTGTCCGAGGATGCAATGGTAGTAAACAACGAAATAAATGTATACGGGGTTTTTGATGGAGCAACACCAATTACTCCATTTAAGAATGCTGATGGCATGAATGGTGCATATATTGCTTCGAATTTATTTAGAAAGTATTTTGAAAATCATTTTAGAGCTGAAATGACTTTATCAGAAGGAATTATTCAAGCAAATAGAAGACTGATGGAAGAAATGAAGTTAAATAACATAGACATAAACCGTCCAGAGGAACTGTGGTCTACATGTGTTGCTATTATAAAATTGGATAATCAAAAGGTATCATTTGCTCAACTTGGGGATTGTATGATTTTAGCAGAAAACCATAATGGCCAAATAAATATCTTAACTAAAGATACAGTAAAGGATATTAGTAGAAGGGCAAAAATGAGACGGGAAAAGGAGCGGAAACAAGGGCTGATTTTACCAGATGAATCATACTACCAGTCTATTAAAAATCAACTTATTTATAATCGAAGCATGGCTAATACAGTTGATGGTTACTCAGTTGCAAATGGAACTGAAGTTGTCGCAAACTACATTCAATTGGGATCGATTGATACAAAAAATTTAAAGTCAATTTTACTAATCAGTGATGGATTATTTCATCCGACGTTTGATTTGATCCATTCTTTTAAAGTAATCAAGGAGATTGGATTGGAAGAATATTCAAAACGATTAGAAATGGAAGAGTTGAAAAGTAAGATTCATTCGGATGATAAGACGGGGATAATGTTTCGGTTTTAATTTTAGATGCCATATAGGGTATCTTTTTTTATGTTTAAATATTGTAACAAATATAAAAGCAATACTTATTAAACTAATGTTAGTATACAGGTGATTCGTTTTTTGAATTGTACTACTTTTTCGTGCTAGAATGAATACAACTTCAATTGAAAAAAATATAAGTGTGTATACTCTTATTCGAGGAGAATTTATGAATTTCGAGCAAATGGAATATATCGTAAAAGTTGCAAGCGAGAAATCAATTATTAAGGCTGCAGAAAAATTGCATATTACAAGTTCAGGTCTAAGTCAATCGATCTCCCAATTAGAGCATGAAATGGGAATAAGTATTTTTAACCGTTCAAGAAAAGGAACATTTCCAACAGAAGAAGGAAAGATTTTAATAAATAGAGCTAGTGAAGTCTTAGAAATTATTAGTAAGCTAAATGAAGAGCTGTATGATTATAAAAATAATAAAAAGATTCATTTGAAAATAGTAGCTGCTCCTACTTTTGCAGCAGTACTTCTACGAGCAATGAACAGAATTAAAGATGAACATCACAATGCAACGATTGAAATCGAGGAAAAAGATCCACCACTAATTATGGAAACAATTAAACACACTGAATATGATTTTTGCTTTTTCCCTCAAGATTTAGAGATATTAGAGAGTGAAAAAAATATTAACTATGAATTAATTCGGACTGATCATGTTCACGTTATTGTAGGAAAAAACTCCCCACTTTATCATCTTGACTACGTAACAAAAGCTGATGTACTAGAAATGGATACTGCTTGCTATTCAATCTATTCTGATTATTATTATTCTAAGTTAATTAAGGAAAATAAAAATAAAATAAGAGTAACAACAAACAGTATGAATATTCTTACAGAGGCTGTTAGAGAACATAATGTGTTTGTGTATTCTCATGAGTCAGGCGCTAAATTTCATCCGTACATACTAAGTGGAAACTTAAAATCGATTCCTTATAAAGAAAATAATGAATACGTTGTGAAGGATTTATGGGTAATCTATCCAAAAAATAAAAAGCTTTCTAATATAGGTAAAAAATTTATCGAAATCGTTAAAGAAATATCCACTCAATGATGAGCGGTTATTTTTTTGTTTATACTTTTCTTTTTGAAAAACGTAAAGAGGGATAGCAATTAAGCTATCCCTTAAATTCTAAATGTTGTCTGTTTTTATTGAGTGTTTTCGTCCATTTTATACTCCAAAATATCACCTGGCTGACAATCCAATGTCTTACAGATCGCTTCTAATGTTGAAAAACGAACAGCTTTTGCTTTACCATTTTTCAGAATGGAAAGATTCGCCAATGTAATTCCAACTCTTTCTGAAAGCTCCGTTACGCTCATTTTTCGTTTTGCTAACATCACATCAATATTAATAATTATTGCCATACCATCCACCTCAGACCGTTAAATCATTTTCTGATTTTATGTTAATCGCTTCTTGTAGAAGCTGTTGGAGGATAGCAGCAAAAACGGCGATAACTAACGAAGCAAATATGATGATCAGTCCTAAAAATCCAATAGGAGGGTCAACTTTCTTCGCTATAAAACGAACGAGCGGAGTAGCTAATACATATATACCACTGATTGCAATCGCACAGTACTTTATGTTCTTTAATGCTTTTACAGATAATTCCGAGAAAGCAGTGTTGTCGTCAATGTACCTTAAAAGATTGAAAGCCTGATAAAGAGCAAAATAAAAAGGCAAGGCAGCCCCATACATCACGATGAAAACGAGATATTTCATTGCGGCAATATTTGGATACATATTTGAAGAGAAATTCGCAAATTTTGGTACCAAAAATATACATAAAGCAAGCACTGCAATTCCAACGAGAAAAATAATTGCCTTTAAGAACGTAGTTGAACCTCTTTTAACATTCATATTAAATACCTCACTTATTTAATGACAATATGAATTTAACATATTATTTATCGTTTTACAATAAAATTATGTTGTTTTTTATTTAATTATTATTGTTATTGAATATCCTCTTAATTTTGACAATAAGAAAAAGCACTTCTCATACAAGAAATGCTTTTTCTTATTGTTAAATGTATTTTACTTATTTGCAGCGTTTATTACTTTAAGAGATTGATTAAGTGCCGATGTGCATTTATTCGCATCTGGAGTTGATGTACGAGCTGTTGCTAATACAACGTCAATCGTACCATCAATTTTAGTCCAAGAAGTACTATCTATTTTTCTAAGTTTAGCCTCTGATGTATCCCAATTGTGTTCTAAACTGTCAGCATCTTTTTTTGCTAAATTAAAGTTCTTTGAATTCACATCCGACAACATTTTATTTTCTATTGTTGCAAAATCTGTTAATTGACCAGATAATGTTGTTTCAGTAGAAGCTACATTTGATGATAATTTAATATAACCACCAATACCAACTGCTAAGAAAATACACAGTGCTAATATAGTTTGTGTCATTATATTATTTTTACTGCTATTTTCATCTATTTTTTCAACAGATAATGAAATATCAATTTTTGTAACAGCAAGGAAAACAATGATCGCTAAAATTGCGACTAGAAAAATGATACTTGTACTTGTTGTTCCTAAACCTAAACCACCATTCACTTTTGGTTGTGATAAATAATCTCCTAGCGATGCCCCAAGTGGACGTGTAAGAATGTACGCAATCCAGAACCCTAACATTCCATCAAGTTTTAAAAACTTCCAAGCTAAGAATACACATAGTATGATCACAATAACCGTTACACCAGTTTTAAAATACCCTAGTCCAAGTTGCTCAGAATATAAATCCCCAACAGCAGTACCTAGTGCAAATGTAAAAAGAATCGCTAACCAATAAAATGTTTCTCTTTTTCTTGTGAAAATTGAATGGATCGAAAGAGTTTTTTCACTAAGGAACCAAAAAAGAAACGTTAATGCAAGCAACACTGAGAATACAATCGTACTTGTTTCAAGCGGTACGCCAATAGCGTCAGTCAAATTATCAGTTACCAATGTTCCGAATACACTTATTAGAACAACAGTAATCCAATAAATACTTGGAACATATTTCTTTGCTTTGAATTGGAAAAATAAAGAGATAAAAAATGCTACACCCATAAGCACAGTAGTAAGTCCTAATCCCAAACCTAGGTTGAAATTTAAAAAATCAGCAAATGTTTCACCAACAGTTGTACATAGAACTTTAATAATCCAGAAAAAGATTGTAACTTCCGGTACCTTGTTAAGCAGAGTAGTTATTTTATTTTGTTTTGTCTCCATAAATGAATTCCTTTCAATGTGATATTTAAAGTACATTTTTATATTCACACATAATAATGAAAGGAAAATGAAAAACAGTAGAATTGTACAATTTATTTTTTTAAAATGATAACTTCTTTAGATGATTGATTGTGGTTTAGTTGCAATTTGTTCTATTTCGGTAGACCATTATTTGTTGTTCAAACTTGTATTGGAATAAAAAGGAATAAATTAATGCATATCGAATGTATTAATGAATTGCCTTCAAAAAAATCTATTTAAAGTAATATGAGAAACCATAAAAAGGTGGAATGAATTTGAGGAATCTTGTGTGTGCTTTATATATTTTAGTTGGACTTTTATTTGTCTATATGACATATTTTAATACTTTTACTGGTCCTCATTTTTTTAGGGTTTTAGGATGGGGATTATTTAGTGTAGGTTTGCTATATCAATTATTTCCTAATTTTTATAAAAATTTTATTACATTTATTGACTCATTTAATATTGATGAGAGTGAAGAAAAAGGGGAAGAGAAACCTGTTACTAAAAATTAATTAACAATAGTTGTTTTAATCGCTAATTGGTGTTTAGACTCATTTTTTAAAATGTACGAACACTTGAAGATTAACGAATGTAGGTGATTTTTTTTCTTGAAAAAGGTCATTGTTTCTTGCATACTTCTCGTTTTTTTAGTCGCTATTGGTTTTGGTGTTTATTATTACATTCCAAAGACTGTAAATGAGTCAATAAAGGGTGTTGAATATCAATTAGGTTCAGGTCATGATCAAGTAAATTCTGTGACGATAAAAATAAAGGGCAAACTTCATCATTCTTTATTAGGAAAAAGAAAGTTTGTAGGGCTAATCGATGTAAAAGGTGCTAATTATCCTAATCCAAATAAAGATCGTAAATTAGAGATAGCATTTGATCAAAATGGCATGGGGACAATTGTATATGCTTACTTTAAAAATGGACAACCAAAAATCGATAGCTATGGTATTCTCTTTGTTAACAAAGATTTTAACAAAGTGACGATCGAGGAACTAAGAAAAGATCATAATGGGAAAGGTTGGTCAGGTAAAGACGGATGGATGGTTACAGGTCCAGCGAATAATAAAAGTGAAGCTTTAATCATTACGAATGAGTTAATGAAAAAAAATTTACGTAACAAATTAAAATAATTACATCAAAGATTCAAATTATTATTCTTTAATTGAAGATTCACGCATGCGTTAGTTAAATATCAAGAGCAGCCATTGGCTACCCTTTTATTTATATATTTGGCAGGATTGTTATATTGTAAAGGATGTAGTTTAGTATTAATAGCGGAGAACTATATCACAAGTAAATGAGCTCTTTATTCTATACAAAAAAATAAAGGACACCTAGACCATATTATGTCTAGGTGTCCCTTTTTTGTGTCATGAGAAGTATCCGAAGTCTAAAGAAACGGTGTTAGGAATTTTGTTCCTTGCAAAGAGCTTCACTCAAGTTAGTTCCATTGTTTTGGTCACTTGATTTGGATTTATAAAAATCTTGTTTATCCAAGAATACGGTGGCCAAGGCACCCCCAACCAGACCCCAGAATGGCGCACCGATATGGAGAATAGAGATCCCAGAGATTGTGATTATAAAGGAAAAGAGTGCGCCTGATCTGAATAGACCAGAGAAACTCATTTTCAAAGAGTCAACCAGTACACTAATCATGGCGACGCCACCTAGTAATTGAATTAAAGAGGCAGGAATGACATGTGGAATTTGCGAAGCTATTGGAGAAAATAGAGCTAATAGACAGGATAATACTCCTAATACAATAGCAGCGACATACCTATGTTCAAGTTTGCCTGATTCTTTATTAACAAGTAAGCCCGTCATTGGACCTGCAATACAGGCTGGATGGCCCCCAAAAAAAGCATTTATAATGGTACCGATTCCGCTCCAATTGGTCATGGCATTGATCGGTGGACGATAGCCATGGGTTTCTAACATAGCAATCCCTTGGGCATTTTGAATGGCAATAACCGTTAAGAGTAATGGAATGACAAGTTCCCCTACAACGGAAAAACTAAATGATGGGATGATAAAATGGGGAATGCCCATTGTTATATGGAGAGGCTGTGCAGAAACATTCGGTAAAAATTTAAGACAAAGAATTGCTGCAATGATCGCCCCTAATATAGGTGGAAACTTTTTTGAAAATCGTAAGAAAAAAGAAAGAGTAAGAAAGACAAGTAACGGGATTCCGTTGAGTAAAGGATTTTTTACAACCGAGCCGATCATTTCAGTTCCGAAAGGGAGTAAGACGCCTGATACCATCCCCATCATAACCGGCATAGGTAAAAACTTCATCAATTTTGTAACAAGGCCAGATAATCCTAAAAGAAAAATAAGGATTCCGGTTATAATATAAGCACCAACCACTTGGTTGAAAGAATAATGGGTTAAGCTTGAGCCGACAAGAATGGCTCCAGGTATTGAAAAGGCATAGCCTATGGGTTGCCCATAATATAAGGAGACGATGAGTGTTAGGAGTCCCCCCATTCCATAAATGGCGAAAATCCATGAGCTGGTTATGCTACCAGACAAATGACCTTTTGCAGCAGCTTGTAAAACAATTAATAATGGTCCTGCTGAACCAAAGAGCCAGGCCACAAATCCATTCGATATATTCCCAACCGATAAAAGCTTTGGAAATTGTATGATATTTTTTTTGAACAACAAAGTCACACTCCTTCAACTTATGAATTACACTACATCTTAGTGTATACTCAATTTATCAATACTTAAAATATCTGTTTTATCTTATTACTATATCTTTTGGGTATGATAAAGGAGGATTCATCTTGGATATTCGACAGTTAAAATACTTTGTCACTATAGCAGAAGAAGGTAAGATCACGACCGCTGCAAAGAAATTAAATATTGCCCAACCGCCTTTGAGCAAACAACTCAAACAAATGGAAGAAGAGCTAGGCGTCGTTTTATTTGATCGAGATAACAAAAGTCTTAATCTAACCCTGGAGGGGGAAAGACTACTTCTTCGAGCAAAAGAACTTTTAAATAAACTTGATGAAACAATGGTTGAAGTTCAAGAATTGAGGAAAGGCGCCAGTGGGATTTTATCTGTTGGATCCAATCTTTATTGTGCATCTTTAATTCTTTCTAAGGTGGTAGATATTCGAGAGAAAAATCCTGGTCTTACTTTTAAAGTATGGGAAGGTGAAACGATTCATCTCATAAAAATGTTATCTAAACGTCAGATTGAGATTGCGATAACAAATAGTCCAATAACAGAAAAAAGTATCTCTCAAATGACACTGGAAAGTGACCCGTATGTGCTTGTTTTGCCTGAAAAATGGACGTGGAGTGGATCAGAACAATGCAGGTTAGATGAAATAATCAATTTGCCATTGATTCTTCTGCGACCAAACTATGGTTTAGGTGCGTATGGACAAATTGTCAATGAATTTCAACGGTTAGATTTAACCCCCAATATACTGTGCGAATGCCAGGATTTAATTATGCTACTTGGTCTCGTTTCATCGGGATTTGGTGCAACAATCCTACCACTCTCGTTATTATCTCTCCATTCATTGGGAGGATTGAGAGTCATTAAGCTAAAGGATCAGACCTTAATATCTGAACCCAAAGTAATTTGGAGGAAGAATAGTTACTTATCAAAAGCAGCAAAAGAATTTTTAAAACTTTTTTAGACACAAAACTTATTTACTCAAAAGTAAAAGACTTCAACGTTGAAAAATGAAAAATAATATGAAACAAGTTTTAGTTTTGACTGTGACAAGCATCATTTAGACTCGTTACGGAGAAACGTATCATAAGTATCTATTAAATGGAACACGCATGTAGAATAATTCTTTTTCTGCTTCTTCTTTTAAAGGATAATCGAAGAAGTAACGTGATCGACAGTATAGTCGGTCTTTTTGGTGCTAACTGGGAGTTTAGTTAAATAAAGGTTTTTTCCAATTCTTGTTGAAATTTAAATAAAAAGATGAGGATAGGTATTTCACATGGATTTAAAAAAACAAATACATAGTTCATTAAAGGTTTTGCTTGTATCTAATTTAGAAAAATCAAAAGAGTTTTATCAGGAAGTATTAGGTTGTGAAGTTACAGAATGGTGGTAATAAGAGATGGATTTTCTGGTTTAGGAATAAAACTACTACAAGCAAATTCTCCTGAAGATGTTCTGCCAAATAAACCTGCAAAAGACTCTAATGTTGCCTTCGATTTATATTGTTATGTTGAAGATTGGTCATCACTTGATGAACTATATGAAGAGTTTAGGGGAAAGGGAGCAGAAATTTCAATTGAACCTTGGATTGATTATAATGCTGGTCCTTGGAAAGAATTCGCAATTAAAGACATTGATAACTATTGTATAGGGTTTGGTGGAACAGATAAAAATTAAGATTTTTTTAAAAAATTCCTTGTTCAACTAAAGCAGTGCATTAGTTCAATAAGATCACGGTCGTTATTTCGGCTTTTTATATTGAATAAATAGCAGGGTAATTAAATAAGAATGGAAAATTTATGGATTTAGTAGTCAATTATTTTTGGCTAAAATTACATTAAAGATAGAATGTTGATGGTGCTATTCATCGTGCGGCAGGAAAAGGCTTATACGAAGAATGCGTTGCTATAAGAAACAAACAAGGCGGTTGTCAAACAGGGGCGGCTGTGATTACAACCGGTGGGAACTTGCAGGCAAAGTATGTAATTCATACAGTTGGCCCCGTGTGGAACGGAGGAAATAATAACGAAGATGTTCTATTACGGAGTTGTTATCTAAATTCGCTTGATTTGGCACTTGCAAATGGAATTGAAACAATTGCCTTTCCAAACATCAGCACTGGTATTTATGGATACCCGAAAATACCTGCGGCTCAAATTGCAGTAAAAACAGTAAACGAATACCTTGAAAACAATGAAGGAATTAAAGAAGTTGTTTTTGTATGTTTTGATGAAGAAAATTATAAAATTTACACTAATATAAATTAATTCCTTATTGTACTAACGCAGTGCTTTAGTTAAACAACACAATCGGCTGAGAAGTCGTTTTTTTATGGGGCTAAACGGCAGGTTTTTTGAAGAAGGATATTTTCTATTTTAAGCGAATTGTAATTTCAAACAAACCTTACACTAATACATGTATTGAACATAACAGGAACATAGGAGGTATATGATTTGAAGATCAATAGAATAGATCATGTGAGTATTAACGTAAATAATCTTTCAGAGGCAAAGGCGTTTTTTCTTGATCTTGGACTTGAAGTGAAAGCGGAATGGGAATTGGATGGAGAACTGTTGGACAAAATAGTTGGGCTTAATGATGTTAAAACGGCATGTGTAGGATTGGGGATGCCAGATGGTCAGGCATGGATCGAGCTAGTCAAATTTTATACGCCGACAGATGAAAGAGATATTCAGCAACCTTTTGCGAATACGCTGGGTATTCGACATATTTGTTTTGCAGTTGAAGATATTGAAGCTATTATTGCAAAACTGAAAAAAAAGGGCACGGAAATCTTTAGTGAAATACAGCAATATGAAGATAGTTATAAGTTATGCTACGTTCGTGGCCCAGAGGGAATTATTTTAGAGTTGGCAGAGAAAATCAAATAAATATTAAAAAACTATCGGGTAAAATATAAGAAAAGGAATAAAGAAGAAAAATATCTTCTAGACCATAAAAACAGTTAGTAATTCCTTGTTTATATAAATATAAGAAAACAACTATAAATTAGTACATAGGAGGATTTTATGAGAAATGTGATTTTATTTTTACATTCGTCTTTAGATGGCTTTGTAGAAGGACCAAAGGGTGAAATGGATATTGGATGGGTATCTTATAATGAAGAATTAGAAAAGCATGCTAGAGAAATTTTAAGTTCTGTAGACACCGTGTTATGGGGAAGAGGAACATATCAAATGATGGAAAATTATTGGACATCAGTACCTTCAGACCCAGAAGCAACACAATATGAAATTGAACATGCTAAATGGATAGAAGAGACATCAAAGGTTGTATTTTCTACGACACTTGAAAAAGCTGAATGGAATAATACAAAATTAGTAAAAGAAAATATTGAGGAAGAAATTAGAAACATAAAAAAACAGCCAGGTAAAGATATTATTATTTTAGGTAGCCCAAGGTTTGCACATGCACTTATGGAACTTGATTTAATTGATGTAATTAAAATTACAATTTCACCTGTAATTATAGGAAATGGTTTACCTTTATTTAAGGCATCGGAAAATAAACGCAATCTCTCACTTGTCGAAAACAAAACATTTAATTCTGGTGCAATTGGCCTTACGTATAATATATTAAAATCGTAAGTTTAAACAATGAAAACTGTGCAACTAATGTAATCATTAGTTGTTTTTTTTATACAAATTCGTAGTAAATATGCTTCTATGTCTTTTATAAAAAATGTTTAGACTCTAATAAAATAAAAACTATATAAATAAATGGAAATGTTAAACTCAAAAATAACATAGATATTTGTAGTTATCGCATAATCCAAGATGAAATATAATGATTTAAAATGTGTAAATTAAAAAATCTCCCCTACCCTTAAAATCTTTAAGGGCAAATGAAAATAACCTCGATTAATTTCTTTCTATTTTCTTTTTTAACCAAAACGGACTATACAAAATGTAAAAGCTCACAATCATCACCAATTCTGCCGATAGAAGATACCACGGCCAAGGTCCCAGATAATCTAATAGAGAAGTGTTTTCGGGCTTTTTCATGAGATACATGAAGTTAGTTTTCAACGACTTATTAATGAAAAATACGCAAGCTGCATAAAGGTTAACTATGAGAACGGTCACCCACATGGATGGTATGGTCGGGCGATACTTGCTGGCCACCACCATAATCAAGCAGGCAAGTACCACTCCTCCATGAGAAACAAAAAACTCGAAATATCGAAAATGCGGAAAAGAATAATGGCCAAGATCAGGTGTCATAATAGCTTGAATCGAACTCGCTAAACCAGCAAAATACATGAATTGAAACACTCTATAGTTATTTGTTAGAAGCATTATAATTCCCAGAATGACAGTAAGATCACTAAGTTCAAGTGGCAATGCAGTTTTAAGTGACCAAGCATTCTCATACACAAGCCATATATGATAAAAAATCTCAGAAGCCAATAGGAGAAATGCTAAAGAAAAACGAAAAAGCCTTTTTTTCCCCGAGTCCTGAATCTGCTTTCTAAAGATAAATAGAAGAATACCGAGAATCAAAATAATTCCGATTGTTATTAGATGATCTAATGAAAAAAGGCGAAACGGACCCAATTTTGAATGAAATTGAAAAAATCTTTCCAACATAATACCCCATTAATTGATTTGATTTTATGAGCGAGTATTATTAGTTTGGGGCAAATATTGCTAGTTCTATACAAACGTTATCGTTTCATATGCCAAAGTAGGACCACAAAAAGTTCATAGTTTCGCCTTTAATTTTAATAAAGTAAAAAAACATCATTTAAGTGATGTTTTTTTCAGAGTGTTGAAAAATAACTTAGTCAATAGATCTAAGCATATAATTTTAGAAAAAATCCCCTTTGTAGGAAAATTATTACTACAAGGGGGATTT
>NZ_JBHVPN010000011.1:0-152285 GCF_042887255.1 Gottfriedia sp. NPDC057948 | reverse complement strand
ACTGAACTGAAACGCGTTTTACTTAATCCTGTTGATGGTGATGCAAGGTTATCAGTTAAACATGATGAACGAGGTCGCTTCGCATATTTTGAACATCGAGTAGTTGATTCTTTACATAATTTTATAATCGATACGCATGTAACGAGTGCGAATGTTCCTGGGCATAGAGTTTTATTAGATCAATTAGATTCATTAAAAGAGAGGCTCGGATATTACGCCACCGAAATCGCTGTTGATGCGGGCTACTATAATTCAAGATTTGCCGAAGGTTTATTTAAACGTGGGATATTTGCTTATATCTCCCATCGTAGATTTTCAAGTAATGAACATAAAGAATGTAGAAAAACTCATTTTCAAAAAGTAAATGAAGACCTATATGCCTGTCCTTGTGGTGTACCTTTTCGATATAAAACTACTACTAGACATGGCTATCATGAGTTTAAGCCTGACAAAGGTAGCTGTTATAATTGTCCATTCGCGAAAAAAGATAATCGGGTTTTAAGAATTTCTGTTAATCAACCAATTTACGACAAATTAAGGGAACAAAGATTATCAAGTCGCGGAAAGATATTAAAGTCAGTAAGACCTTCAACCGTTGAATTAAGTTTTGCCCAAAGTAAAGAACTCCACGGCTTACGTTACGCACGATACCGAGGAGTTCACAAAGTAAAAAGACAAGTTTTGATGACCGCCATCATACAAAACTTAATCAAATGGACCAAACTTCTCTCACTAAAGGAAATAGGTCTTCATTTAATTTACCAAAAAACAGACTAATTGGACAACTATAACAAAATGCCACGAAAAATTCGTGGCATTTACTTGACGAAGTCTTTTTTCAACAGCGTGAAAAAAACCTTTACTCCAATGGTAAAGGTTTTTGTGTATAGATAAAGTCCAAAAAGTTAATTTTAAGACTGAATTATTATTTCGCTTTAAAAATCCCAAAAGGTTTCCCAACAGGTAAGAATTCTCTTCCAAAGTGACTATTTAATACAGCTGCAGCCGATCCATAAAATGACATAATTGCAATTCCTAATTCACTGTATGCTGCAAAGGTATGTGTAGCTTCTTCCATAAATCCTAATGTGCTTAATGATAATCCAATAAATAAACAATCAATTAATACAAAAATAATAAATAATACTTTATGGGTTTCCATTGCACCGATTGTCATAAAAATTGTAAAGATTAAATATCCTACGAAAGCAAAACCAAGTTGTTTAACATCAGCAGCTTTCATTAATGCTTCTCCAAAAACACCTAATTGGATTAACCAAGTAGTACCAACAGCTAACCAAAAGAAAGCATATGCTCCAAATGCTGTTGCTCCAAATACATTATTATGTTTAAAATCCTGGATACTCGCAAATAATTGTGCAATAGCACCTAAAAAAATCGCCCACGGTAATACTAATGAAACCCCATCAGTAATTCCTAATTTTTGTGTTGAGGCAACAAGCGTTACCATCGCTAAACCGAATAAACCAATTGCAGATGGATCCGCAGTAGTTATTTTAATTTGTTGTACGTCTTTCATTGATGTAAATCCTCCTAAAATTTTAAACAGACTAAACTATACTACTATAAAATTTCAGGGATTAATATAGCTTTTTTTCGCTTTTCAATAAGAAAGCACTTTCTTTTAAAAAGAAAGCGCTTTTTACCAAAAATTACTTTTTATGTCGTTTTGCATAACCGCATCTTTTGCATAATTCTTCCACTGCACATCGTCTTGAGAAACCATCATAAATTGCTCTTGCACGCTCAGAATTTAAAATATCTTCCAATGATGTCTCATAAATATTACCTAACGGAATCTTCCCTTCGCTATCTAAACAACATGGTACTACTGTTCCATCAACTAATACACCGATCTGATCTCTTAATCCATAGCAGAATACATTTTCATCGATGATATCATTACCCATGTCTGGCCATTGGAATTTTTCTGCCATATTTAAATAAATTTTATCGCGCAGTTTAATATTATGTGTTTCCTGAAGTCTTTCACTTAAAGAAAAATCTAAGTTTAGTTTTTCCTCAAGTAAATTTAAAATATCAATATTCAGTGAGTTACTTGCTCTTAACTCTTCACTATCCATATTCCAAAGCCTAATTGCACAAATCATATCACTTTTTTCATTTGCTTCATTAATGAAGTTCGTAATATTTTCAACGTAATCATGCAAATCCTTCGTTAGATCATTCGCCTCAAAACTATGAAGTGAGAAATTGATTTGTCTTAAACCTTTGGATTCAATTAATAAATCCTTTACCTTATTAATTAACGTACCATTCGTTGTTATATTAACCTTCAAACCATTTTCATGACTAATATCCAAAAATCGACCGAGCTTTGTATTTAAAAATGGCTCACCCATCAAATGAAAATAAATATGATCCGTATAAGGTTTAACCGAATTTATAACATGAGTAAATGCTTTCTCGTCCAAAAACTTCAACGGTCTCTCCAAAGTTGGGCTCGGACAAAAATTACACTTCAAATTACATATATTTGTAATTTCTATATAAACTTTCTTAAATTTTCTCATTCTACTCTCCTACTTTAATTTATCTATATGCACATATTCGCTCTAAAAAAACTATAATCCTATCATACAATAATTTTTAAGATATTAATATTTCAACACTCTGTTCAATTTTTACCAACCGAACAGAATTGTAATCATTCTAAAACTTCATGAAATTGTTTAAATTTTATAATAACAACTACAGTTTGATTATAGTTATTTTATTATAATTAAACTAGGCAATTGAATAGCATAGGGGAATTGGTTTTTATCTTCTTTTCTACGCATTTTTGTAGAAAGGTGGTGATGCCAATGCAAACACTTGAAATACTTACTCTAATCTTCATCGCAATGACCTTTGTCGTTGCATTGATCCAACTAGTGGTTAGTATTATTAACGCAACAAAAAAGAAATAGCCCCTATGCTTCACTGGGCATGGGCTACTTCTTAGTAAAAATACATTGATAAAACCATCTCGGCTTATTTAGTTGCCTAGAACGAGTGTTACAGCACTCGTTCTTTTTAATATAATTATTATATCATAAGATTCTTTAGTTATACTTTGAGCGCATGAATTTTTTGTTAAATATATAGAAATTATCATCACAATGTTCTTGTCGTTGCATTGATTCAATTAGTAGTTAGTATTATCAACGCAACAAAAAAGAAATAGCCCCTATGCTTTGACCGGGCATGGGCTACTTCTTAGAAAAGTTAAATAGATAAAACCATCAAGGCTTATTTATTTACAATGAACGAGTGATTTCCCGCCCGTTCTTAATAAATTTATCATATTTTTCAATCGAAATTTATAAAGTAAATGTTATTTTTGTGAATTGATAATATTTGACAATCCCAATCAGTTTTATCAGCATTCAATCGACAATTTTCCATATTTCCCGAGAAATTTCCTACCCAAGTTTTGACAAAATCAAAGTTTTTTTAATTAAAACTTGTTGACAGTTGTTTGTAATCTGTAATATTATTTGTTCATCGCAAAACAAACTAGTTTGATTTTATAAAAACTGCAGTATTGAACATATATGAAAATTTAATTTTAAAAGCATTGATGAGAAATAGTAAAAATATTAAGTTCTTAAACAGAGAGTTCCCGGTTGGTGCGAGGGGCGTAAGACAATATTTTGAACACATCTCTGAGCTGAGCACCGAACCCTTTTTGGTAGTAGACTGTTTCCGGATTCCTTGCACCCGTTATCGTGCTAGAGTTTAGCTTAATTGCTGCACTTGAAGAGGTTGGTATCGTGAGGTATCAATAAAATAGAGGTGGAACCACGTGAGTAATACTCCCGTCCTCTAGCTATTCCATATAGCTAGAGGTCGGGAGTTTTTTGTTTTTCAAGAATATTTTAAGGGAGAGAGTAAAATGAATAAAAAATTAATGTCAGCAATGATCATTTGTATGATTTCAATATTAGTTGTAACTGGTTGTGGAAAAGAAAAACGAAATGCAAACGAAGTAGTCGTTGGATTAGATGATACTTTTGTACCAATGGGTTTTAAAGATGATAAAGGTAAAGTTGTAGGTTTTGATATTGATTTAGCAAAAGAAGTATTTAAACGTGAAAATATGAAAGTAACTTTCCAACCAATAGATTGGTCAATGAAAGAGACTGAATTAAAATCAGGAAATATTGATGCAATTTGGAACGGTTATTCAATTACAGACGAGCGTATGAAAAAAGTGAATTTCTCAGATGCATATTTAAAAAATAGACAAGTGATTATCACCCTAGCAAATTCAAAAATAAAAACAAAATCAGATTTAAAAGGTAAAAATGTTGGGATTCAAGAAGGATCAAGTTCTTTAGATGCAGTTAATAAAGATAAAAACTTAGTAAAATCATTTAACGGTAGTAAACCTGTATTATATGAAAATAACAACCAAGCTTTAATGGACTTAGAATCAAAACGTGTAGATGTGGTTGTAGCAGATGAAACATTAGCTAGATATTACATGAACAAAAGAGGCCAAAATAAATACAAAATTTTAGAAGACAACTTCGGTGAAGAAGAATATGGAATTGGCGTTAGAAAAGATGATTCTGATTTACTTAAAAGAATTAACAAAGAAATTGGTGCTATGAAAAAAGATGGTACTTACGACAAAATTTATAAAAAATGGTTCGGTACATTGAAATAAAAAGGAGCTTATAATCATGGAACAAATTACATCTTTATTACCTTCCATGCTTGATGGATTAAAAATAACGCTAGAGGTTTTCTTAATTACTCTAGCGTTAGCAATCCCACTTGGAATCACCATTGCACTTGGAAGACTTTCGAATATTACAGCTATCAAATCAATTATTAGTTCTTATATTTTATTAATGCGTGGTACACCTCTACTTTTACAATTAATCTTTATCTTTTTTGGTTTACCATTAGTCGGAATTGTCTTTGACCGTTTTACAACAGTTATTATCGCATTTGTACTTAATTATGCAGCTTATTTTGGAGAAATATTCAGAGCCGGTATTCAATCAGTTGATAAAGGTCAATATGAAGCAGCAGAGGTTTTAGGATTGAGTCGCAGTCAAACTTTTAAAAGAATTATTCTGCCTCAAATGACTAAAAAAGTATTACCACCTGTTTCAAACGAAGTCATTACTCTAGTAAAAGATTCAGCTCTTGTATATGTTGTCGGACTTGATGATATGCTTCGAGTAGCTAAAATCGCATCTAATACAAGCGCATCACTACTGCCTCTTGTTTTCGTTGGTATTATTTATCTACTACTAACAGCAATATTAACGAATTTATTTAAACGATTAGAAAATCGATATTCATATTATAAATAAGGAGAGACTAAAAAATGTTAAAAGTAAACAACTTAACAAAACAATTTAATAAACAAACCGTATTAAATGAAGTCTCTTTTGAAGTTAATAAAGGAGAAATCGTTACTCTACTAGGACAATCAGGAGCAGGTAAAACGACAATACTTCGTTGTATTAATGGTTTAGAAAGCTTCGATGGTGGATCAATTGAAATAGATGGCCAAATGATAAAATCTAAAAAAGATCTTTTAAAAGTAAGAAAAAGCGTTGGTCTCGTTTTTCAAAACTATAATTTATTCCCACATAAAACAGTAATTGAAAATATTATTGAAGCCCCTACACTTGTATTAGGTATGAATAAAGAAGAAGCTTCAAAAAGAGCAATGGATTTATTAAAACAAGTTGGTCTAAGTGATAAAGCAAATTCATTACCAAACGAGTTATCCGGTGGCCAACAGCAACGTGTAGCAATCGCTAGAGCGTGTGCACTACAGCCAAAAATTCTTTGCTTTGATGAACCTACTTCAGCTCTGGATCCTGAACTAACGAACGGAATTGCTGAGATTATGAAAAAATTAGCAGATGACGGAATGAGCATCCTTGTCATTACTCACGACATGGAATTCGCAAGTAATGTTTCGACTCGTACGCTACTTGTAAAAGAAGGAAAAGTTTTAGAAAGTGCATGAATGTAGCGGAAACTAGGTTATATTTTAAAATATTTGATTAGATTTTCCCCTTTTTTCTATCTATCTAAATAATACGAACTTAAATTCAGGTGAATTCAGCATGTTAATTGCAGATTCACCTTTTTTATTTGCAGTTTTGTCTTTTTTATTTGCAGCTCCATTAGTTTATTTGCAGTTCAATAAAATTTATTTGCAGTTCACCCTACCTCATCCTTTAATCAAAAAAAAGCGCCCTAATGTTATAGGCGCCTCTCCACTATTATTCAATGAAAAAATTTACTAATAAAAGATAGTCCCATTATTAAAGCTACAATAAAACATAGAAGTACAAGCCGCTTTTCATGTTTATTAGAAGAGTGCATTTCATCTCCCCCACTTTACTTTTTGCCTTGAACATACTCGGCATCAAATAAAAATAGTTTAAATAAGAACAATAGCGATGGAACTAATAGTAGTAACCCTAAGACAAATACAGTTACTAGCATAGTACCGGATGTTTGATTGGTGTATCCATTATATATCGTAATATATGGATCTAATATATATGGCAAATGCGCTGCTCCATAGCCGAAAAAAGCAAAGAAAAATTGGAGCATTACAAATATAAAGGCTGTTCCGTAATTTCGTTTTAGTAAAATTAATGATGATGCTATTAAAAAACAAACTAATGATAATAAAAACATCCACCAATAATGATTAACGATATTTCCATAAAATCTAACATTATTATCTCTTAATCCTACAAATATAAGAAAGCTTGATAGGATTGTTGGTACGGTCCAATATAAAGCATATTGTCTTAATATCGCTAACGCACTTTCATCTTTTGCTTTACTTGCGTAATAGGTTAAAAATGTTGCGCTAATATATAAGACTGAAATGATTGCAATGATTACAACACTCCAGGAGTAGATACTTGTTAATAGGTTTTTAGCTAAAAATTGAACGACTCCATTTTTTTCAACTATATACCCTCCTCCGGAAATGGTCAGAACTGTACAAAGTGAAGCTGGAATCAATAGGCCAGTGGCTCCATATAAGAATAAATAAACTTTGTTTTCCTTGGATCCATAATTAGAAAAGGCATAAAACGAGCCTCTAATTGCCAATAGGAATAGCGAAATACTTCCTGGGATTAATAGAGCCGTTCCATAGTAAAATGCAACACTTGGAAAAAAGCCTATAATACCAACAAAGAAAAATACAAAAAATACATTCGTTATCTCCCAAACAGGTGATAAATATCTACTAATCAAATTATTTATTAAGTGATCCTTTTTCGTTACTTTTCCATAATAAGCAAAGAATCCAGCACCGAAGTCAATTGATGCAATAATGATATATCCATATAGAAATATCCATAAAACGATTATTCCTAATAACTCAATATTCAATGTTCACCCTCCTATTCATTGGCTTTGTCACAAATTCAAGCAATACTCTTTCAAGCTACAACATTTACTTATTCGTAACTTACCGAGAGTTTTACGATTGAAATTTAACAGAGCCTATTTTTTTAAACGATATTGAAGTTCATCTTCGGGTGGATTATGAATGAACATTTTTCGAATAACGATTGTACAAAAGACTCCTAGAAATACATACAATACAAAAAATAACCAAAACATACCGCCTAGTCCTTTGGCAGTTGTGGCTCCCTCTGAAACCTTCATATATCCTCTTAATATCCATGGCTGGCGGCCAATTTCGGCAATCATCCATCCAAGTTCGATATTGATCATCGCTAATGGGCCAGTCAGCGCCAGTCCACGTAAAAGCCATTTATTATGCATCCAATTTTTCTTCTTGATAGAAAACACAACAAATATGAAGGTCATCGATATAATTAAGCCGACAAATGTCATCTTAATATCAAATAAATAATGTATGAACAAAGGTGGCGTCTCATCTTTTGGAAATTCATTTAATCCAATTACTGGTGCATTAAAATCTGAGAAAGATAAAAAGCTTAGCAGTTTCGGAATTCGAATTTCATATTTTACTTCATGTGTTTTATCATCTAGTGTTCCGAATAAGACAAAATCTGCCCCTCTTTCTGTCTCAAAATGCCATTCAATTGCTGCTAGTTTTTCTGGTTGATATTTAGCAAGGAATTTTGCTGAAACATCTCCTGTGACACCTGTTAAAACGGCAAAAATTAATCCTAGTGTTGCTGCTAATCGAAGCCCTTTTCGTGTGTATTCCGTATTCTTTCCTCTTAATAATTGAATAGCGGCGATCGACGTTAATATAAGAGCGGATGCAACATATGCAGTAACAATTACATGTAAAGTTTTAGAAGGAGCAGCTGGATTGAACATTGCAGCGATTGGATCGACCGTTTTAATTATTCCATTTTTCAAAGTAAAACCTTGTGGAGTATTCATGAACGCATTTACTGTCGTGATAAAAAATGCCGACAAAGTTGAACCTAATATAACAGGTAAAATGATCAACCAATGATAAATAGGTTTTTTAAATCGGTCCCAAGTATATAAATAGATCCCAAGGAATATCGCTTCAAAAAAGAAAGCGAATGTTTCCATAAACAATGGGAAACTAATTGCTTGACCCGCGATTCTCATAAAGCTCGGCCATAATAAAGATAGTTGTAGACCAATACAAGTACCAGTCACTACTCCAACCGCAACGGTAATTGTGTAACCTCTGGCCCATCTTCTTGCCATTAGCGTGTAATGTGGATCCTTTTTTAAGATCCCTAACCCTTCTGCAATTGCGATCATTAAGGGTATTCCTACACCAATTGTTGCAAAAATAATGTGAAATACTAGTGTCATACTTGTTAGTAATCTACTGAGTGTGACATTATCCAACTCCATCACGAAATCCCCCCTATAATGTAATATCTTATTGTCCAATGAAATTAATTATTCTAATCAAATGACCGATCATGTTACGATTTTATGAACATAATAAGTAAAATTGCATTTTAATTTGTATCTATAAAAGTATGTTCCTATAACAATAAAGGTATACGGTATTTCTAAAGGGAAAACAAATAACCACAAGGAATTCCCTTGTGGTTCAGACTGCCCGAAAACGCTCGCTTTCTTCGTTGCTTCGCCTGTCTGCGGTGCTCATTACCGTCAAAGGTAACTCCGTTCCTCACCAGGCTTCGCGCCTCGAAAGACAAGCGCTTGCAATCAGTCTGAAAATCAATTTTTTTGTATTTTGTCTACACACTAAAACCACAAGGAATTCCCTTGTGGTTTTAGTTCAACGAAATAATGAATTTCAAATTAATTGACTAAACGGACTATACGTTTCTTTCTCCATGAAAATTTATAATATAAAAAGTTTAATCCAAGTCCAACTATAAAAGCTACCGGGTATCCGAACCAAATTCCTTTCATTCCGAGACTTGTGTAATGAGATAAAAGATAGGCTACAGGTACTTCAATACACCATATTACAAATATACTAATAAGTGTTGGCCATAGTACTGCCCCACTAGCACGCATTGTAGACGATAAAATAAATGAATGTCCGAGTATTAAATATCCCCATAACGTAATCATCAATAAACTATTCGCTATTTGTACAGTACTATCATTCGTTAGAAATAAATTTAAAATAGGCTTCGAGAAAATATAAGTGAGTAAGACTACTATGCCACCTAGCACATAGTTAAGTAATAATCCTATTTTAATAACTTGGTTTAATCGATCAACCTGATTTGCTCCTATTGACTGAGCAGCAAAAATTGATACTGCGATTCCAATACAAATTGATGGCATTTGAACATAACTTACTAACTGATTTACAACCCCATAGGATGCAGTAGCCTCTGATCCATATTGATTAACAAAAGTAATAACGGCAATCTCAGAAATCGAAAGAAATACCATATTAATACTCGTTGGAATACCTAGTTTTAAAATTAGTTTTAAAAGTTCAGGATCCATCTTTAAATAGTTTCTTAACGAAGTATCAAGACGAAGTGGATGATTCGTTTTGTGTAAGTATATGAATAGAACTATACATGTCAAAACCGTTGAACCTATTGATGCACATGCTGCCCCATAAATTCCTAACTTCGGTATGCCTACCCAACCAAATACTAATGGTGGTAAAAGTGCAACATTTAAAACTGTACTTAATATAAGAAAATAAAACGGTGTTTTTGAATCCCCAATACCTCTCATTAGAGTTGTATATACCATATAGATAAATAGCACGGGAATCGACCAAAATAAAATGGAAGCATAATGTGTACTTACATGAAGAATATTTTCAGGAGTTCCTATTAAACTCAAAAGTTTTTCAATAAAAATATTGCCAATGATCGCAAGCACTACAGAGAGGAAAAGAGTAAAAGTAAGAGTCGTTCCAACAATCGCTTTTACTCTATCTTCAAGTTTTGCCCCATGTGCCTGACCAATCAAGATTGAACTGCCAGAGCCAATTCCAATAATAAATGATACTAAAAAGAAAAATATAGGAAAGAAAGCTGAAATTGCAGCTAATGCATTTTCCCCTAACCAATTTCCTACTATAATCATGCTAAAAACCTGGCCAATTGACTGCATAATATTACTTAAAAGTAATGGAATTAGAAACATAATCATTGGGCGTAATAAAGTAAATTTTACTTTTTTTTGCTCCTGAGGATTAATCTCAGATGTAATCAAGTCTGATCACCCTTGCTATTGTTTGTATGATATCCTTTTTCACCATAAGGTTGAAGTTTTTCTAACCATTTTTCCTCAAGTCTTTTTAGATCTCCTTTGATCCCTAATGGACTAATGTCTTCTTCCTTTAAAATTTCTAATTCCTCAAATACAAATGACTCTTTTCCATATTCATTCCATTCTTGTTGAAGTGTTTTATTTGTACAAGACCCTGCCTCTAATTCAAATTTCTTTCCATTAATTGTTTTTAAATTTTTAGTACTTACTATGAATATTTTTTGATTTTTTACGTTTTTAATTTGATAAATACCTGCTTGAACTTTCGTTTCTTTATATTGCATTTTTAATTCTTTTTTTCTACTCATTTTTAACAACCTTTCTCTTCTAAGCTTTTAACCAATAACTACTGCCATCCGACTTTCGATCAATAAAGCCATATTCAATTAAGTATCTTCTTAATACGACATAATCAGGATAAATAGCTGTCAGTACTTCATTTATCTCTTTTTCTGTATATTTCTTATTTGGTGAAAATCTTTTAACGATTTCTCTTAGAACAACAAGCTTTTGTTTTTCCTTTAATGGAAATTTTTTTAATGGTCCCTCTATGCCTTCCGGAAAGTATTTTTTTAAGGTTTTTTCCATTTCATCTTCCGTAATGTTATAGCGCTCATCGACCATTTTTGCTGTTTTATGAAGTGGTAAAAAACTTGGCGCATGCTCATCCTTTTCTTTTAAAAGCTCCATCATGACAAGAAATAATTTTGCTTGTCTTTCTTTTTCCTTTAAAACAAAGCGATGATTCCTGATCGTAGATGCGCTACCGATACCAGTTTCTTTTTGAATATCTGTATCACTCTTCCCTTGATAAAAAAGACGTAAAAGATGGTTTTGATGTTCTGTTAATCCTGTTAGTTTTTTATCCAGCTGGATTAAATAATCGAAAACAGAGTCATGACCTTGTTCTATATGAACTTTCATGTATTTTTCAGCTTCATATAAAATTCCTGAATCTTGATAAATAATTCCTTTTTCAATTTTTTTACTACAGAGTAAACATAAATAATGATTTTCCTCTTCGATATATCCTTGTTTTAATTCTTCTATATCTGCATTCCAAAAAGCGTCTAAATTTTCCACTTAACAAACACAACCCTTTTTTGTTTATTATTTACCAAACAAACTTTAAAAACGTTTATTTATTTACAAACATAATATGTTGTTGTTTACAAAATGTCAATTTTACTTTTTAATTTTTATACTTTCTTATTTTAAAAAGGATGCCTCAAAAGACCTTTTAAAATGTTAGAACTCTTAATTTACACAAAAAAAGCATCTCAAAGGTACTTTTTCCTAATGAGATGCCATTTCAATCTATTAAAAATTATTAAATGGTACTTTCTATACTTTTCAACTTAATTCTCTTGTTCCAAAGGGACTAATTTCAAATCTTCAATTGACAATTTCTTACAGTACTTTACAATTAAATTGTAAGGTAAATTTAATATTCGACATATTTTAAAGTGTTTAAAAAACCTGTTCTCAAAAGGGAAAATCTTTACATATTATTTTCCTTATAGACTAATATATTTAAAGAAAAACAGTAGAAATAATTATGACAAAAGATATAATTTAAGATCAGTCTATACTGTCATTGAATACACGAAAATTAATGATTTCTTTACAAGATAGGAGGAAGTTATGTCAATTAGCAATGAAAAACATATTGAGCTTTTATCAATCGAACAAAAATTCGATAAATCCTTTTTGCATATAAAACTATTATTTAATCAAGAAATAGAACTTCATTGGGAAATTGACAACGAAACGGCCAATCTTATGAAATCAAAAATTATTTTTGATGAAAATTATAAGTTTAGCCTTTCTTTATGTAGTACTTGGGATGAGGATAAAAATCAGTTTACTAGTTTTGTAACTAAATTAAATAATAATGAGAGTGAAAAACTCTTCTTTTCTTGTTCAGAAGAGTTTCATCTTCAACTTCACTCCATAAAAAATATGAAGGATCTTAGGATTTTAATTGATCTACCGTATTTATCAATTAGTCGATCCAGTTCAAAAAAAGAAAAGAGTATTTCGAAACGTTATAAACTTTATGGGTGGCTTACTGTTGCTGCTATTAGTATTCTATCGATTAGTTTAATAGCTTATAAGAGTCAAACTTGTAAATCAGAATCTTTATTTTGCGGAAAAAAACCAGCAAAAGCTGAGAGTGTTGCAAAGGCACAAAATTCAAAATCTCCAGAGAAACCAAATAAAACCAATCAGCATAAACATGATCCAAAGAAAACTGATATTAAAAACGTATCTCAACCGAATGTGCACACAAATGAGCCGGATGTTAGATATGTAATAAAGCAAGAAGCAATCAATAAACCTGTCCAATCAATTTATCCGACTGTAAAATTAAACAATGTAGTTAACTATAGTATCCCACAAGGTAGCGTAGCCCTTACTTTTGATGATGGTCCCTCGAAATATTCAAAGAAAATTGTAAATGTTTTAAAAAAATACAAAGTAGGCGGTACTTTTTTCTATGTCGGAGATAACGTTCAAAGATATCCTGATTGTGTACAATACGCATATTCTAACGGTTACTCAGTTGGAAGCCACTCCATGCACCACAATGACTACTTAAAACTATCTTATAAAAATCAAGAAGATGATATGGTTAGAACAAGTAACTTAATAACTAATATTACTAAGCAAGACACTACTCTCTTCAGACCACCATACGGTGCAAAAAACCAAGCAACTATTGAATTAATGCAAAAACATCAATTTAAAATGGTTCTATGGGATAAAGATACTGAAGATTGGAAGAACCGCAATACAAATACAATTATCAATTACGTTAAAAGTCACACCGAATCTGGGAGTATCATTCTACTTCACGAAACTAAACCTTCTTTAGATGCTTTACCACAAATTATTGAATATCTACAATCAAAAAATTTAAAAATTGTTAGTTTAAATTAAAAAAGTAGTCGCTATTAGCTTAGCGACTACTTTTTTATTCAAACGTTTGTTTAAACTTTAAAATCCTAATGGATGAAAAAATAGAAACCTATTGGATTCTCTATTTTTCTTATTATTTGGAGTAATACCTTTCATTCGTTAACTCAAAAATGCATGAATGTATGTCTTCTTCATCCGCCGATTTCTTCTTTACCAAGCCTTTATTAATAAATTTATTTCTCTCTAAAATTTGGATTGATTTTTGATTTTCTGATTGAACAATTCCTTCAATGACATGTAATTCAAGTGTATTAAATCCATATGCTAACACTGCTTTTAAAGCCTCTTGCATGATTCCTTTACCTTGAAGCTCTGGTGAAAGTTCATATCCAACTTCCCCTTTCGATTGCTCGATCGAAAAATTCCACAAGCAAATTGTACCGATTAATTGATCACTTTCTTTAAGAGTAATTGCCCAAAGAACCCAATCATTACGTTCAATTCCGTCATTAATCATTATTATATATTGAAGTGCTTCATCAACTTCTTTTGCAATCGGTCTGTTTATATATTGAGACATCTTTTCATTTGATCGTAATGCGAATATCTCATATTGATCTTCATTATTCATTTGTCTTAAAACTAATCGATCCGTAACTATTTTTGGAAATGGGTTAAAAATATAGTGTTCTTTAATCATATATCCTCCAACTAAATTAGTAAGTTTAGTACAGTTTGTAGACTCTTATTACTATTATCTATAATCTCAATAGGTAAATAAATAGCTAACATATTTATGATTAAATTGTTTAACTCGTTGTAAATTCAGCATTTTAAAATAAAACAACTATAAAAGAGATGATTTTAAGATTCTTGCTTTTTTTGTTTTGGTTCTAAAACGCTAGTTGATTGGAGCTGAAGTACTCTTTAGCTCTTTTTTTTGATTAATTGTCTATAGTTTGTTTACGAATAGGTATGCCATCTGTATACTACTAATTTAGGCCAAATTCCCATTAAACTGTTTGGCTGATTTTTAGTAAAAATTTCCTTAAATGTTTTTTACTTTTTATAAAACTTTTTCGAATAGGTATACGTCTTTTATAATGTGTACCTTCTTAGATACGTATCTCAAAAAAGGAGCTCTTTAAATGAAGGGGAAATCTAACTTAGAAAAGGAACTTGTAGATTTTATTATTAATAATAAAGATGATTTTTATCGGTTAGCTTATAGCTACGTTAAAAATTCAGAAGATGCGGTGGATATATTACAAGATTCTATTCATAAAGCCATTTCCTCAAAAGATAAATTAAAAAATGAACAATCTTTAAAAAGTTGGTTTTATAGAATTGTAGTAAATACATCATTAGATTTTTTAAGAAAACAAAAAAAAGTAACTGTAATGGATGAAGAAACGTTAGAGTTATTTTCTTCAGGTCAGGATGATAATTATACGGATATTGATTTAGAAAGATCATTAGAATCTTTACCAACTAAATATCGGGCTGTAATTGTCCTCAGGTATTTCGAAGACTTAAAGATTGAAGAAGTTGCTGAAATTTTACAGGAGAGTCCAAATACAATAAAAACTCGTTTATATAAAGCTTTAGAAATACTCCGAATTAAAATGAAATGAATTTATTTTTGGGAGGCCAATTAGTTGGATAAAAAATTAGAAAAATTAAGATCGGACTATAAAAATGTCCCTATCCCTGATAATTTGGACTTTATTGTTAAAAAAGCAATTAAACGTTCCATACAAAAAAGATTCCCTCTAAAGTCAATTACAGGTTTTTTTACTGCTGCACTATTTGTTTTATCAATCAATACTAGTTCGACTTTTGCAAAGACATTATCGAATGTTCCAATACTTGGAAATGTTGTTAATGTACTAACTTTTACTGAATATACTGTAGATGAGCCAACCTATAAGGCAGACTTAAAAGTCCCTGCGGTTAATAATTTAAAAAATAAAGATTTAGAGCAAAGCTTGAACAAAAAATACTTAGAAGAAAATAAGAAGCTATATGATCAATTTATGAAAGAAACAGAATCAGTAAAAAAAGATTCTGGTGCACATTTAGGAATTGATAGTGGTTATGAAGTTAAAACAGATAATGAGGACATATTGTCCATTGAAAGATATGTTGTTAATACTGCTGCTTCCTCTTCAACAACTATGAAATTTGACACAATTGACAAGAAAAAGGAAATTTTTTTGTCATTACCTATTCTTTTTAAAGATAAATCATATGTAAAAATAATTAGTGAAAACATTAAAGAACAAATGAAAGAGCAGATGAAAAAAGATGAAAGTAAGGTATACTGGATACCGGAAGCAAATCTTGACTATTCAATTGATCCTTTCGTAACCATTAAAGACAATCAAAATTTTTATATAAATAAAGATCATAAGCTTGTTATTTCATTTGATAAATATGAAGTTGCCCCTGGTTATATGGGTGTTGTTGAATTCACGATTCCAACTGACGTTCTTTCAAATGTTTTAGTTGGACATCATTACATTAGATAAATTTTAAACAAACGAATAAAGGAGCCACTCTTAATTGATTAGGTTTGGCTCTCTTTTAAGAAAAACAAATACATTAAACAAAAAGCCAAATAGATAAAGAAGGCTGATATAAATAGTTAAATTAGGGGAAGGGGAAATTAGTAATGAACTTCGCGGTTCAGACGGTTAAAAAATTAAATTCTATAAGAGCTCAACATTTGTTCGAAAAAGAAATCGTTTATGAGGTGTTTAAACAAAGAGGTTCTGCTTATGTCTAATACAAATAAACAGTTTCGTTATATGGCTGGATTAGACGGGCTTAGAGCATTAGCAGTTTTATCAGTCATTGCATATCACTTAAATTTTTCCTTTGCTTCTGGTGGGTTCCTAGGAGTAACAGTATTCTTTGTACTTTCAGGTTATTTGATTACTGATTTATTAATTGCCGAGTGGAGTACAAATCAAAGGATCGACTTAAAAAGTTTTTGGTACCGCCGCGCAAAAAGACTTTTACCTGGAATGTTCACCTTACTACTAATTGTCATTGCATTTGTTTCATTATTCAAATCATCAATGATCGGAAATTTAAAACAAGATTCAGTAGCTGCAATATTTTATTACAGTAATTGGTGGTATATTTTCCATCATCTTTCATATTTTGAGTCTTTTGCAAATCCTTCAATATTAAATCATTTTTGGTCGTTAGCAGTTGAAGAGCAATTTTATATTATTTGGCCAATCCTTACTTTATTAGGCTTAAAATATATTAAAAATAAAGATCGCCTATTTTTATATACACTAGTTGGTGCAATCGTTTCTGCATTACTGATGGCTATATTATTCCATCCAGGTAGTGATCCTAGTAGGGTCTATTACGGTACTGATACGAGAGCTTTTTCATTATTAATAGGAGCTTCTTTAGCATTAGTATGGCCTAGCCGAAAACTTACAAATAACGTTACAACCTCTGGAAAGATTTTAATTGATCTAGTTGGGATTACTGGTTTACTTATTTTTCTACTTATGGTCGGTAAAACAAATCAATATGATAGTTTCCTTTATCGTGGAGGAATGTTCCTATTGTCTATTTCCGCTGCAATGCTAATCGCAGCACTCGCTCACCCTACAAGTAAGATTGGTAGATTCCTAGCAATGAGACCATTGAAATGGATCGGATTACGTTCATATGGAATTTATTTATGGCAGTATCCTGTAATTATTTTATTATCCCCTAAGGTTAACACTGGCGATATTTCACTTTTTAGAGCAATTTGTCAAATTACTTTAATATTTGTTCTTGCAGCACTATCCTATCACTATATTGAAGACCCAATTAGAAAAGGTAAACTAGGTATACTTTGGAAGAACTTCCTTGTAGGAAATATTAATTTAAAAGAATTCTTTTATAAACATATTGTGATCATAAGCACGTTTATTTTACTATCTGGGATCGCAAGCTTTGGACTATCTATGCTCCCTGATGCTAAAGATGTAAAAGCAAGCTCAGAAATTGAATCGGTTCAATCCGTATCAAAACAATCATCTGAAACTGTTGTTGAAAATGATACTAAAAAACCTCCATCAACTGCTATAGTTGATCACGATAAACAGGTAACTAAGCCAATTCGGCAAAATGATGATAAAAAAACAGTAAATAATGAAGAAAAAACAGTAAATAAAGATGAAAAGCCAGTTACTGACAATACAAATAAGCAAAATAATAATGGTCAAACAACTGAAGATTCTAAACCAGTTGTAAATAACAATCAAACTCCAAATACTACTACTAATACTAAACCTGCTGAAACGAATAAGCCTGCTGTTTCAAACAATAGTGTATTTATCATAGGAGATTCTGTTGTTATTAATTCAATTCCTGAACTCCAAAAAACATATTCATCCCTTTCAGTAAATGCTAAAATTGGAAGACAATTTACTGAAGCATCTGCAATTATTCAACAAGCAAAAAATACAAATTCGCTTGGTAATATTGTTGTCATAGAGCTAGGTACAAACGGTCCGTTTACCGTAAAACAAATGTCTTCTCTCATAGAGCTAATTGGAAAAGATCGAAAAATTTTATTTGTTAACACACGTGTACCAAGACCTTGGGAATCGATTGTTAATAAAACTTTAAGGGAAGTTTCAAGTAAATATTCAAATACTAGAGTTGTAGACTGGCATAGTGCTAGCGCAAATCATAATTCATATTTCTCTCCAGATGGCGTTCATTTAAAACCAGATGGTGCAAAAGTATTTGCTTCATTATTAATAAATGCAATTGAATCTTGGAAGTAAAAAAGAGGATGCCATATAAGGCACCCTCTTATTTTTAGTTAAAGCTCTTTTTCAATTCTTCTAACGTTAATTTACCTGCTTTTTCAACTGGTTTAATTGAAGTCGGAAAGTACGGATTGATCAACATGAAATTCTTTACAACATAGTTGAAGTCTACAATATCCACAACACCATCTTTATTAAGATCTGCTTTTAGGTTAACTCCTGTTTCCCCTGCACTATTTGCAACTAGTTTCGCATCATAAATGTCGATTACATTATCTCCATTTACATCACCAGCAGCAGCAGTATCAGGATACAAGTCGTAATACATTCCTTGTACTTTTCCATCAATCGTTTTACTTAATTTGATTTTTTTAGTGTATAAGAAATGCCCAGGAATATTAATGACTAAAGTATAATCATCTGCAGTTGCAGGAATATCAGTAATTGTCATCCATCCATTTTCTTGAATTGATGCATTAATTTTTTTACCTTTTTTATCAACAACATAAGCCTTTGTCCCAATCTTTGAATAATCCAAATCATAATTATCTAAATTTACTGCTTCACCGTGGTAATAACCTTCCAACATTGAGTGCTGAGAAATGAATTTAAATTTATCAGCATAGGTAGGTAAAGTAAACTTAGTTCCATCATTTGTTTGATAAGATGATTCTTGATAATAGAATCCACTTTCTACAAAATAATTTAGATCATCAATGACTTTTAAATTTATATCTAGTAAATTCAGATCGCCATTAATTGAAACTGGTAATTTCGTCTTTTTGTCTGTAATGTCTACAGCAAATGTAATGATATCTGACCAATAATCTTCTTTAATGTTTGGCTTAGCAACACGAATCGTCCAATTATTTTTCATCGCTAAGTCTTCTAACTGTTTAGATGCTTTAACGCTATCAACTTTATAATAATGCTGAAGATCGATTGTAACATTAGCGCTTGTTAAATCTTTCGCGTTATTCACCCTAAATGTATTAACAAACTCAGAACCAAGACTTACCCCATTTGTATTTGTATTTAAAGTTGCATACTTATCACCTTTGTTAATAATCGTAAATTCTGGGAAAGTCGGATTTCCTGCAGTTCCGTGATCATAAGTATAAATTCTTAAATTTGTCGGATAATTTGCATATTCTTCTGGCAATACGCCAAATTTGAAATCCCCATCAGCTGTAGGGAAAAACTGTGCAGTCGGCCAATAAGAATCTTGATACACATATACTGTATTTGCCTCTTGTGTAATGTCATGTCCTCTGCTCTTCAGATAATCAATCGTATCATCATAAACATTACCATGAACCCAATATGCTTTATAGTCTTTTCCATCTAGCGGCCAATTTTCCGTTGTTAAATCATCATTTGATATTTCATTTACTCCTGTTTTCTTATCAAAAACTACTTTCGGAGGTGTATTATCGATTACCATGTCATTATCAACTTTATACGTTTTCCCATCTACTCCTGTACCAATATATGAAACAATATACTTACCTTCTTTTAGGTCTTCATATTCACGAGATAAAGGATTATTCGGATCACCTGTAAAAAGTTTTACTGAACCAGTGAAACCGAATATGATATAGTACTCAGTATCAAGACTAAGATTTTCCATACCAGTATACGTTCCATAATATCCAATTGGTTTGCCGTTTAAGTCACTAACGATTACATCCATCGATTTCATTCCACTATTCATTTTAAATGAAACAGGTACAAACGGTTCTATATATGGATGGAAGTTACCTAGATCATTCGTTACAGCATGTTTATAAAATGTCACGTTTTCGAACCCGCTATTTGAGTAGCGTACGTGGAAAGGAATTTGATATTCCTCAGTCTTCGATTCATTTTCAATGTGAATATACCCTTCATATATACCAAGATCGGCATTTTTTGGAATCATCAAGTTTGCATCAATATTTTTACTTTCATTTCCATTTACTTCAATTGTAGATGGTAATTCTAATTTAACACCACTTTTACTAGCATCTTTTGATACACCATCAATTGTTAGAAATTCAACACTTGTATGATACGTTTCTAGTTTCTTACCTAAATTTTTAATATTAATCGAAGTTGTTCTAGTTTGATCCTCGCTTGATTGTGCAATACTTCCAAATGGTAGTGATCCTGATATATCATCGATTTGTTTTTTGAAGCCATCTTGATCCAGTGTGTTCGTTTTGTTTTGTACTTCAATCAATGTTGTATTATGAACAGCCTCATAAGCATCCACACGTCCTGCTCCAACTTCATTTACATTGTAAGTTCTTCCTTTTAATGGATCAGCTGTATTCATAAGAGCTGCTTTAACATCAGCTACTGTATAATCTGGATGTGATTGTAGTAATAAAGCGGCTACTCCAGCAACATGTGGTGTTGCCATCGATGTTCCACTTAAACTTGCATAGCTATGAGAATAATCTACTCCATCTTCAGGGCTATTAATATATTCAGGTACCGTTGAAAGTATTGATACACCTGGTGCAACGACATCTGGCTTAATATCAAAATTATTACTCACCGGTCCACGCGAACTAAAATCAGCTAATACGTCCCCAGTAGTCATATTTGAATGGAAATCTGATAGTTTAATAGTTTCCGTTGGATTCGCTTTTAAACGATCCACAAGTTTCGCTCCATCTGCTTGCAACATTTTAAATGTCGGAACATAGCTATAGCTCTCACCTAAGAAATATGGAATTTCACCGTCTTCATTATTGTATATTAAGACAGCTACTGCACCATTTTCATGAGCACGTCTAATTTTTTCATCGAACGATATATCTCCACGGGCAATTAAAGCTACTTTTCCATTTAAATCTTTCCCAGCATAATCTTCTTCGTAACCGTTTCCAACATCAACAACATGATAATCTTTATCGATCACTTTTAAGTAATCCATACCTAATCCATGTCCCATTAATGTATTTTGGACTGAAACATCACCTAAACTTGTTTTTACTGTTGGAATGTCAGTAGGTACATCACTTGCACCTACAGTGATTGCTAGAGGAGATGCCCCCGGTGATCCAATTGTACTTGACTTAGGTCCAGCATTACCTCCTGCTATAATTGGTACTACACCCTGTAATGCTGCATTATTAATTGCAACAGATGTTGCATCAAGCGAATTGTTATTTCCGTTTCCTAAAGATAAATTAATAACATCCATTCCATCTTCTACAGCTCTCTCTATCCCTGCAATAACACTTGAATCTGAACCTGATCCATAAGGACCTAATACTCGATATGCATACAAGTCTACATTTGGAGCAACACCTGTCATTGCATATTCCACGTCATTTTTAGGGTTGGATGCGATTGTACCTGCAACATGTGTTCCATGTTCAGTTACAAACGGAATTCCATCTATAGATTCGGGCATTTCTGATGCTTTTTGATCTGCAGGAGTTGATTCCATTGGATCAGCGTCATTGTCTACAAAATCATATCCACCTTTATATGAATCTTTTAAATCAGGATGATTATAGTCAATCCCAGTGTCAAGGACACCTACTTTTATGCCCTGTCCTTTTATGTCTTCACCGTGTAATCGATCTACCCCCATATGTGGAAGAGCTGGTGGTATTGCTTTTCCTGCAGATTTATCTAATGTCGATAACTCATTTTTTGGCAAGCGGATTTCATTATCTTTCCAAATTCGCTTAACAACACCTGTTTGTAGAAGTGTATTAATTTGACTCGTAGGAATTGTCATTGCCATCCCATTAAATACATTCTCATATGTTTGTTTAATATCAAATTGGAAGGCTTGTTGATTGAATGTTTGGCTTGATGCTTGGCTTGCTTTTTGTTTTGATGCCTTCTCTTTGAAAATTCCAGTTAATCGCTGTTTAAAAAACGCTTGTTCGCCTCTTACTTTTTGCTTTTTTTCTTTTGATAAAGCTTTTGATTTTAATTGTTGGTTCTCCTCTATTGGCGATGTTTTTAATTCAACGATGACATGCGCAGTCTTACCCTTTAATGATAGTAAACTAGGATCAATAATAAAGCCTTCTTGAGGGTTCAAACGCTTAATCGATTGTCTTTGCTCATCTGTCAGTCCCTTTAAAGTGGATTCTACAGAGTTCGAAGTTGCATAAGATTTTTTTTGAGGTAATAAATAAGATGTAAAAAAGCTTGCAGTTAATACACTTGTTACCATTACGTTTAGTATTTTCTTCTTTCTATTCTTCATTTCTATGCTCTCCTTCTACTAGACTAAGTAAAAAATAATTTACAACATGAAAAAATGGTTAAATTAACTAACTCTATTTCATTCCTCCAATTAAAAAAATGATGTAAAATTAGAATTAGAATCTTTAAAAAAATCTTATAATTTAATTGTAATTTAGCTATTTATCGCGGTAAATGGGGGTTATTACAAGCCATTTTTTTATTTACATCCCTTTTTTCGACATTTATAATCGTATTTAATTTTTCTTTTTTGGATAAAATATTCATAATTTTTACTAATTTTATTGATTTATAGATTATGTTTAATAGAATGTTATTAAATTCAATAGAAATTTTTATTATTAACTTGGGGGAATCGCTGGTTTTCTACTACTCAAACTTTTAATAAAAAGGTTTTCTAAAGGGAGAAATTTGTTATGTATGAGGGGAAAATCATAAAATATTATCGTGAAAAATCTCAGATGACACAAGAACAGTTAGGGAAAGGAATTTGTTCTAGTACGCATATTAGTAAAATAGAAAGATCTCAAACTGAATATGCACATGAAATAATAGCCCTACTATCTGATCGACTTGGAATAAAAATCGAAAATGAGATTTTAAAATTAAAAAATATTAAGATGCGTATATCTAGTTGGCAGCAGTCTATTGTAATGCAGCTATTTGACGAAATAGAAGAAATCAACTTAGAACTTGAGCAAGAAGAGCTAATTCAAATTTCAAATTATGTTAATCAATATAAATTACTTCGCATCAGGTATTTATTAATGAAGAATTTAATGAATGAAGCAAAAGAGCTCATTAATGATATAAAAAAGATAAAGCACAAATTGTCGCCTTATGAAATAAATCTTTTTAGACATGTGCAAGGTATTTATCACTTAACGAACCATGAACCTTTACTTGCCATTCAAGTTTTAATAAAAATAAATATTGAAGAATATGCTAATGAGGAATATTATTATCATTTAGCTTCAGCTTACCATTCTAACGATTTACCTGTTATGGCTTACTTTTATGCTGATAAAGCCCGTCAGTATTTCAAAAGTATTAATTCCTATCTTCGTGTAATCGACTCCGAAATGCTTATGCTAATACAAGTTAAAGATAATGATGAATTTTCAGAGACAATTAAAAGATTTGAAAACTTAATCCAAAGCTGTGAAATTTGTAGATCATCAGACCGAAAAGCAAGGGTATATCATAATTTAGCCTTTGAATATTACCGAAGAAAAAATTATGAGTTAGCAAAAAAATACTATTATGAGTCTATGAAATTGAAGGATTCCAGTTCTATACCCTATTTACTTTCCCTAGAAGGATATATACGAAGTTCCTATTATGGGGAACTATTACCTAAAGGTGAATTATTACAATATGTAGGTAAAGGATTTGATATTGCTTCCGAAAAAAATGATAAAATTTTTATCAATTTATTCATCTTATTGGACTTTTTAATCTTAGAAAAAGAACAAGAATATCACCAATATTTGGCGGATCATTCATTACCATTATTTAAAAAACTAGGATTCGCTTATTTAATCAATCATTCGGAAAAAGAATTGTTTAACTATTATTTTAAACGGAAACAAACCCGTAAAGCACTAGGAATAGCAAATACTTTAATCAATCAGTAATAGTAAAAGGCATGTCTCAGACTATTGACAAACGCTCGCTTTCTTAGTTGCTTCGCCTGTCTGAAAATCTGTTTTCTTTGTAGTCTACATAAAAAGGCATGTCTCATATTAATGGGACATGCCTTTTTGTTATTATTATTTTTTAGCTGGCATTGCTTCTTCAAGTGCAAGATGATTCGTATATAAATAAGTAGCGTATTCTTTTCCAACGTATCGAATATGCCATGGTTCATAGTGATATTTTGTTATATCTACTTTATCTTCTGGGTAACGAATAATAAAGCCGTATTCATGTGCGTGCTCTGCTAACCATGTTCCTTCAGGCGTTTTGGCAAAACCTACTTCTAACGCATTACCAAATGACGGTGATGAAACATCTATGGCTAGACCAGTTTGATGTTCACTCGTTCCGGGATATGCACTGTATGCCTTAGTCCATTCCTCACCGTGTACAGAAACATAATTATTGTATAAAGCAACTTGTCGATCATACGAACGGTATCCTGAAATTGCTGTTAATGTATAACCATCCGCAGCTGCACCAGCAAATAACTTCTCTAATGCATGTCCAGCTTCACTTCTCATTCTAGTTTTTTCTTTTACTGCCCCATTTAATGGTATTGATGGATAGATAAGATCGTTAGGTTCATAACCATCTGGTAACTTTCGATCTTTATTAATTAAGACTAAATTTGAATCAACGTTTAACACTTCTAATAATCCAGATTCATCTTCTTTTGTAGTTTTATAATAATCTGGAAAATTTAGTACATTATCATTTTTTACAATGTCATTTTTAACCTTAGCATTCTTTTTAATAACAATCGTTTTAGGTTCTTTGTTTTGTTCATAAAGTGTACCTGCAACTCCAGCTACTAGAACTAGGGAAATTGCGATCCCTAAAATTGGTTTTTTTCTACGATTTTTCATGGCTCTGGACAATTGTTTTCTCCTCCTATGATTTCTATACTTTTTATCATTTCTTAATTGTTTGTTGTCGTAAGTATTTGATAGATGTTTAATAAAGTTATTTTTATTCTAGTATCGTCACGAATTCTTTTAATCAAACTACTAATAATCAACGGTTAAGATTAAACAAAAGCTAATAAGAAAAATTGATAAATTTGCTTTACTAAAATTAGACGATTTAATTATACAAAAAGTTTTATAATCTGACATTTTTTTTAATTATATGTTATGTTAATAAATAGTATTTATAACAATTTTAATATTGTTTTAATATAATTTTATTGATAATCATTTTTCAGAAGAATTTTCACTAAAAATGCTAATTTATCAAAGATTCTAAATGTTGGAGAATAAAATAAAAAAACCTTCTTTTCGGAAGGTTTTTTATATTTAAATAATAATCAACTTAATTATACTATATAATTTTAATTCAAAAGAACTATTCATTCTAATTTTTGAGACTTTTGTATGTCGAAAATATGTTGATTGGGTATTGAACCCATGCCACCATTGGGTTTGGTGGATTCAATTTTATTCAGACGTTATAAACTGGAACAAAAAAACAAGAATACTCAGAAAGTATTCTTGTTTTTAGTTTTTAGCTTTTTAAGATTTATTAACTATGCAAATTTCCTTTTAACCAAGGCCTATTCCGATAATGACCTATTGGAATTTGAATTAAACTTGTTTTTCCTATTTCGTCTAATTTGTATAACTCATCGCATAATTTTACATTATATCCAAGTATTGGATGCCCCCCTAATCCTAATGCTGATGCGGCTATTAGTAAACGTTGAACCATTATGCCAGCTTCCATCTGTTGGATTCGATAGCCTCTATAACTATGTGTCGATTTTATATGTTCTATATTCCCTACTACATGTATACAAATTGGCACTTGGAATAAATTAACGGTAGGGGCACTCATTCCATATTGGAGTTGCATCCGATGATCGCCTAATTTAGTTTGTACTAGCGTATGGTTAAGATCATCATAATAATAAGCACCATTGTTAATGCCTTCAACGTTATACAAACATAAATATAGTTTTGGCCGATTATTATTATTTTTAAAGGAACCATCTAAATCATTTATATATGAGAAGGATGCTGTTGCTTCTTTAAGTAATGTTGCTAGGTTTATTTGACTAATAGGGCGTAAAACAAAGCCAAGCTCAGGTGAAAACCGTTCTTTACATATAGTAGCTAAATCATAAGTTAGACGATCCACTTTAGGTAATATTATTCGATGTCGTCCATCTAAAGCATCAACAGCTTCATCAACTTTTCTAAACGTTTGAGTCGATTCGATCATCGATACTTTATTCAGTTTAATTAGCATCGGGAACTCTTTAATCTTTTTCGATTTTACTAAATATTTATGTGAAACTGTTTGTATCTCTTTACTTAGATCGATCGTATTGAAATTTTTACTTTTTACATTATCTTTTGAAATCAAGGTAGATTCTTCAATAGAGAGTGGAATGACTCCGTATACACTTTCATCACGTCCATTTAAGCCGATTAAATGGTTGATCGCTTGATCTAGAAACTGGTAATATACTCCCGCTTTAAACCCAAAGCGTTTAGCCATCTCTAAAATCTGACCAATTAGCACACCGCAATCTAACCCTTGAAGGCGATATGAAAAATTATTGTATTTAAAGAAATTTTTCCAAAACATTGTTGAAATAAAAATAGTACCAAAACACTTTGGAAGATCACATCTATTTCCTAAAGCTCTTGATACATAAAAATCAAAATTTCCTTCTCTTAATAAAACTAAGCAATGTCTAGCAACATCATAATGATAAATCCCTGAAGAGACTTGATCAGACTTAAGATATAAATACAATTCATTTGGATACAATCCTCCACCAGAAGGGATGAATCTTCGGTTTGAAGACATCATATTTACCATTTCGTTGGAGCCGGAAGTTATTGCTGTTTGAGCAACTTGAACTATTCCATATACATACCATAGAAAGTAGCCTATTTCGTCTAAATTCGGCTCAATTGAGTCCCTTTTTTCTTTTAAGGATAATGGAACGTTAAGAGAAAGTGGAATAGTAGGTAAATCTTTATAAAGCTTATAAGTTAGTGGGGCATCCTCCCAATCTACTTCCCAATCAATTTGATTTGCCTTATCAATATCAAAATGAAGATTGTGTAGAAATGTTTGTAAACTCATCCAAAATGACCTCCTAGAACACCACCTATGGGAACGGGTGCGGATATGGATTGAGCTGCTCCGGCTTTAGCGGCTTCTTCGTGTAGCCCAATTTAACTGGAACTTTTAACACTCGATCAAGTCCATTCAATCGTTTTAGATGATTGCCAAATGTCATAGGCAGCATCCCTGGAATTAAGACTTTTACACAAGATAATCCATTTCTTTTGATTTCAGGAGTAGTTTGATCGACTACAATCACATCCAGATTTAATTGTTTAAATACTTGTAGAATATCCTTTAGATCATTCGTCAAATCCAGATGGTTTGTATTCCATTTAAATTCTTCCTCAAAAGTCTTTAATGGACGGTTATCATCTAGTAAAAACTTCAGACGCTCCTCTGCTTGAGGTAAACCATATAACATTCCATGATCATCCATTTGTTTAACGAGAGTATTGTCTAATAGCATTTTCATATTTTTAGCATAATTTTCTTCAAACTTTTTATCTAATGTTAGCATCATCCCAGCTAACTCATGCACTGCGCTTTTAACCGCCCGAACAGGATCAAGATGAGCTCCTGCTGCACAAATGAGGTTTAAACCATGTTCTTTTCGGTTTTTTGCAATGGCAACAATACTTGGAATCCCATTCTCCATCGTCGAATTAAATAAATGAAGATCGTAACCACCAACTAAACGCATGCGTTCAATCATTAAATCGAGTTCTTGATCCTTAGCCGATTTTGGATCTAGTCGAGGAAGAGCCAACTGAGCATACCAAGTCATTAAAAATGAATCCCGTTCAACAATTTCCAAAATACCGTAGAAAATAGCTTCTTCTAGGCTTCCCCCTAGTGCACATCCATTGGAAGTTTCATACACATAACCGTGACCGCATCCTAGACTATAGTATGAAAGCAACTCCGGTACAAGAATCGGCTCTTCCTTCAAAAATGAATAGCCCCATACCCAATCAATCTTCCGTTTAGGATTAAACTTCTTAAATGGAAAACGCGGCAGAGCATATTGCTCTTTCGAATGCGTGCCAACAATTTCGGGATTCATTGCATACTCTTTTACATTGTTATAACTATCATGTACTACCGTTTTTTTTCCTCGTGGAGTGAGGCCACAATACCTTTCTAACCCTTCCAAAATGGCCGTTAATTCACTAGATTCATATGATAGTGTACGCCCCGCTGTTCCTTCATCCCCTTGGAGTAACGGTAAGTTTACGACTACATCTGCAAATGGCGTGGTTAGATCATATGCCTTTCCATTTAAAAAACCTGTCTTTTGACCTAAATAGTCATTAACTAACACTTTCTTTAATTCATCCATTGAGCGACTACGATAGCTTGTTGGAGAAACTTTCATACTAGGCTCAAGTGAAATAATAGCTAAATCAGAAGTATCCTCTTCTAGTTCACCACAAATTGGACATAAAGGATTCGGTAAAAAAAAGTGATTAGAGCTTTTGAATGTTTTCATATTTAGTAGAAAAATACGTTCCTCTAGACGAGTATCTTTACCGTTCATAAATTTTTCTACTTCTGCTGCAATTAAGTAAGCCATTTGTAAAAGTCCAGTTCTTGTACCCCATACATCATCTGATACTCCATCACCTTCTAATAACTGATGATCTATTTCTAGCATTTCTCTGCGCTCTCTACCAGCCATTAAACGTCTAAAATCGGCACACTTTATACATCCTTTTTGCCCTGGATGTACTAAAGGTCCAATTACTCCTTCTCCAAATGATATACAAGCACGAAGCCATGGAACGGTTCCTATCCTTAAAATTTCATCCGCTTTTTCATAAATCTTAGGGTTCCATGCATCATCCAAAATAAGTATTAAACTAGTATCCTCGGAAACCGGAGACTTTAAATCTTTCTGTTGAACTAATTTATATTTATTTAACAGAATTTCGGATGTGTACTTACTTAATAATCCCTCTCCAAAAATGGTAACCGTTGAATTCAAATCGAGCTCACCTCTCTTAACAAGACACCATAAACTCCCGCAAGTTCATCTACATTAATCGATTCAAGCATAAACTCCAATGTTAGTAACTCCATATTATTTCGTTTTAAGATATCGATAGCCGAAACTAATAGATCAGAATGTACAGCACGATTAGATTCGGGGATAATCATTTCAGATATTTGCTTTTCTTCCACTAAAACTGATGAACTGTGGATAGCTGTTGATGCAAGTAGTGGGGTTTTATTTTGCGATTCCTTAAGTACTTGTTTTAGTGCATCTTGTAAGGCAATTGTTCTATTTAAACCAACACTTCTATACCAGCCTTTTTCTGTACCAATCCAGACTACTGGAAATCCACAAACCTCTTTTCCTAATGCTATTTTTGGAGATTCATGTATTGTATTTAATGTTTGTAAATAAAATTGAGCACAATCATCTTCAATTTTTATTGCTTTAATTTCTTGAATATGATTTTGTTCGTCCGTTTGTTTATTAAGCTCTTGGGACAAATATTTTTGTAGTGCTCTACAAATACTTTCTGAAAAAGTTTGACCAGTAGCGATTGCGATGTATTCCCCAGGTTCAATACACTCTACAACATCGGACTCTGAATTCATAATAAGTTGACTGGCTATTTGAGATACATACATTTCAACTCCAGTAAGCCCTGCCTCTCTTCTTGCTTCTTCATGAGTTAATTCAGTACAAATCGTACTTGTTAATAGTTTTACTGGACCTTCTGTAAGAGGATCTACTACTTGTATCCGACATTGCGCTAATGGAAGTTGATTTAGTTCGCCCTCACCCCAAACGTGAAATAATCCAGTTTCTTGTGAATTGAACTGACCTAAGTAAGTTAATAAATTACTTTGATCTCCTCTAGGTTTGTTTTGCTCTAACTTTTCCTCAAAATTATGAACTATTTTAGCTTTCGCTTTTCCGATCACTAGTGGATGAGGAGAGAATGTGTGCCAACTACCCTCTAGCGTCTCTTGGTTAATAATATAAACCTGATTATTTTTTTCTGTTTCGCGTGACTTTGTAATATCCTTAAATAGCTCAAACACCATAATATTTGCCAACATTGCCGATGTAATCGAAGACAATGACTGGTTCGTTTCTTCTTCACAGAGAATGTTTTGATGCACACTTCTCCACGCCGACTCGAAGCAAGCTTCAGAATTTGAAGTCACTAATGGTCCGGCCATACAGATCTTTTGCGAAGAAATTGCTGGGATAAATCTCTTCTTCTCTCTTTTACAAATCTCATTGAGCATTTTAAGCTCATAAACACGATCATCTTCTGAAACGTATAAAATCGAATCAAAAGTTGATACAATCTCTTGTAATGAAAGCTTCTTTCTCTTAATTAATTCAACTTCGACTTCACGATCCGTCCTCCGTGCGTTGTCTACAATTTCTTTTATTCGTTTTTTATCAGTATTTTCCGTGTTTGTTATTAAAAGATGGAATTTCGCTAACCCCGACTCTAATAATGCTGAAACCAGCGAAGTGACAATTGTTCCAGAACCAATTGCCAATATCTTGGATTGGCGATAGGTTTGAAAACGATATGAACCAGAATCTCCAAAACAATTTAAAAACTCAATTTGACTTGCATACTTAGTTAAAATATCTTTAGATAATTGATGTGGATGATCCTTACTTACATCCCGTGCAAAGCCATTTTTATATAAAATTTCACCTATTTCATATACTCTTTCCCGGTATTGGTCAGGCAAACCATTTGTTAAATTATCTAATGAGTGTTCACCGTTAAACATTGGAAGTAACTTTTCAATCCACTGGTAAACAGATGTACCTTCCATTCGAAATGAACTTAAGTTATTCCTAAAATAAACACCTCCATTCGCATCAGGTACAAAAAAAGTATCTCGATTAATCTTTAGACGTGCAGATGGATTCAATTTTGACATCCTTTTCAACCCCTTCGATACAGTGAGTTGTACATTAAATTTCATAAATACTTTCTTCATAATCCTATGTTTATTATGTATTCCTTATGTCATAACCTGACTAGATAGCAGTTGCCAAAAACTTATAAATATCTATAGATAGCCCCTACAAAAATTAGTAGGGGCTGATTGTCTATATAGACAAATAGTTTTTATGAAACATTACAATTAACGGTGACAGCGACCGCAGTGACCGCAGCCTCCGCAACGGAAACAGCCTCCACAACCTCCGCAGCCTCCACAACCAAAACAACTAAAAAAAGGAAAGAAACATGAAAAGCCAAAGCACATACGAGCATCGTAATTTTGACCCTGATTGTAATCCCATGGTACTACTTGACTAGATTGAAACTGTCCAACATTTAATTCTTGAAGCTCTCTTTGAAAATCATACATTTTTATAACCTCCGACATAAAATTTGAAAGCGAATAAAAACATAACGTACTTATAAAAAATAAATACAATTAACTCATTTGAATCTGCTAAAACGCAGACTCTCAACAACAAAATATGTTGAGGACTTGGGCATTGTTACCGATTCACATGCCCAATTTATTACTCCTTAATAAAATGATAACTGATTGAAAGTACAAAAAAACCTCACATCAAAAGTGAGGTTTTTCGTACGTCTTTCATCATTAAGATCGGTTATTCCTTAATCTTCATTAAGTTTAATGTTATTAAGGGGTGAATATGAAAATAAATTCTTTTTAATTGCTCTTTTATTTCTCCTGATTTCTTTTCCAAAAATTAATTGCGCTGCTTTTATTTTAAGTACTTTGAAAAGTATGAGGTATAGTAATAATAAAAAATCAAAAATGAAAAGTAAGTCCCCTATCATAAAAAAAGAGAATATTGTATTGGAGATTTCTTCTGTTTGATCAAGAGTAGTAATTACAAAAACTGCATATCTTTCATAAACAGTACAGATTAATAATATAGTTCCAACCGCTATTGAAGTAAAACTATAACCAATAGATCGTTCTCTTTTATTGAATTCTAAAAAGATTGGAAGTAAATATAGCAAAACAACAATAAAAATACTTAATAATAATCCAAACAAAGTAATTCGACTATGTAACATAGACTGAACTAGCAAAAGTTTTCCTAGGATAAAAAAAAGCAACACTATACCCATCATTTGCCTCCTCATTTCTCCATTTAGAGCAACACTCATGATCACATCCATATACAATCACAAATTAAACGAGTTCCATTACAAAATAATTATAGCCCTGCTTATTAAAGTTTCAAATGCTCTTTTTTACCGTTTTGATAGGTAAAAACAGTTAATATATAAAGTTTCATAAAATGATATATGCCTTTCACTATATTAAAGGAGATTGTCGATTAAAATATATTTATTACCGTTTTTAACGGTAAAAATAGTCATATCCTTATTCAGCATCTAAGTTTAAAATTATTTTGAAAACATTATCTTAACAACACTTTTTGTGATTGTTATCACAAAAGCTTATTTATGTTAGTAAAAATATTATTTTAAATCAAAGTAGGAGATGAGATGGATAAGGCGAGTTTAAGAAGATTACACTTAATCGATATTTTAAGTAGTCAAGAAAAATGGTTCAAAACGGAGGAGCTTGCTAAAACTTTACATTGCACTGAGAAAACAATTCGAGCTGATATACAAATTATCAATGCAACATTCCCAGAAGGATGGCATATTGAAACGATAAAAGGAAAAGGTATTTATATTAAAAATCCAATTAATTCCTCGCTTGATCAAGTTCGTTCACTTTTTGTTAAGAACTCTTTATCGCTTCAGGTAATCATGTTTATTCTAATAAAAGACATTGAACACATTAGTGATTTAGGAAAAGTCTTATATACGCATCACAATACGGTATATAAAATTCTCGAACGGGTAGACACCTTATTGAAGTCGTATAATTTAAGTTTAAAGCGTGCACCACTTGAAATTGTAGGTAATGAGTTTCAAAAAAGAATCTTATGCTGTGACGTATTGTATGGTCTATATTCCCATACAAATAACTGGCCCTATGATTCACTATCGTTTTCTATTATAAAAAAAATAGTTACAAAGTCAGCTGAAAAAAATAATTTGCTTTTATTTCCACCTACTATTTATAAATATATTTATTATGTTGGTACGATGCTTCAAAGAATCGATCGAGATATACAATTGGATTTAAATCCTTCTAACAATATTAAGGATTCAAAGTTTTTTTCAGTTGCAACTGATATATGCGTACAGCTAGAAAACATTTATAAAGTATCAATTCCATTAAATGAACTAAACGCTCTTTCTATAATGTTATCTGCATCCCCTTATTTTTCTAGCGATAATGAACCTCAAGATGAAATTATAAATAGCTACCATAACAAATCAGAAAAACAATATATAGAAATACACGAACTTGTTACGATGCTCGAAAAAAAGCTTAGTATAAAATTACATGATCATAATGATTTTATTCTCACTCTTCAAAAACAATTTAAAGCATTTTCCCTAGTTCTTTTTTTAAACGGTAGAATTGATCGATCTTGTCTCATTTCCGAATACGTTAAAAAGCGGTATCCCGAGTTATTTAATAAAGTAAAAACTGTATTTCGTAATTGGTGCAATTACTTTTCATACCCAGAAGTTAATAATGAAGTAATTGCTAAAATCACATTAAATATTCAAGCAATCATCATTAAATTATCATTAGTCAAAAAAAGGGTTCTACTGTTAAGTAGTGAAGGTTACGGTGTAAGACAGTATATAACAACTAAACTAATAAAAGAATTCGGGGATAAAATACATTTTGTTGAACTCCAAAACGGCGAACTGAGGCCTGAAACAATTAGTAAATTACGTTTGGACTTTATCATTGCTGATTTTCAAATTGATATCGAAATTGTTCCAATTGCGGTAATTAGTTCTACTCTTTCACAGCGCGATATTAATCATATCGCCCATTTATTAAAATAAATTTTATTTTAAATAAGAATTCAAAGGTGATTTTATGATAAAAGAAAGGTCAACATTAGTCACAAAAGACTTAGTTGAACTATTAAGGCAACTTGATCATGATACTTTTTTACACGGGATGCGTGTAGGTGAAATGTCTTATAAATTCAGTAGATATTTAGATCTCTCTTTGCATCAATCCAATCAATTACATTTTATTGGTTATGTACATGACATTGGTAAGCTTAAAATACCAAATTCAATCGTTACAAAAAGAGGTCCTCTTACCGATTTCGAGTGGAATCTAATGAAGAATCACACAATTTATGGGTATGATTTATTAAAAAATTTTTCATATCATAATGAAATTATAAATGCTGTACGCTATCATCACGAAAATATTGATGGGACTGGCTATGAAGGTTTATATAGTAACGAAATTGATTTTAATTCGAAAGTAATTAGAATAATTGATAGTTTTGATGCACTAACCCATGATCGTTCTTATAGAAAAAAATGTTCAATTGAACGATCGTTAAATAAAATTCAAAAACAAAGTGGTACTGTTTATGATCATGATTTAATAAAGGAATTCACTAAGTTTATTTGTAAACTGTATTAAGAAGTATTCAATAATGCTAATAATTTACACCTATTAATTGCTAGACCAGAATCTATTAACATGTTATAGTTTCATTAAAATTATAAATTTCACTCGTATAATAGTGAGGATATGGCTCACAAGTTTCTACCGGTTAACCGTAAATTTACCGACTATGAGTGGTAACACATCTGACATTTTAGCTCTAGTGAATCAAAGACTCAAAATGTGTTACTTCACTCAATTTATACAGTGAAGTACATGTTTTGAGTTTTTTGTTTAGATTAAGGGGGATCATTATGGAATTATTACTAAAAAAAATAGAACAAGAAGGAATCGTTTTAGCAAATGATGTATTAAAAGTGGATGCTTTCTTAAATCATCAAATGGATCCTGTTTTAATGAAAGAAATTGGAGAAGAATTTGCGCGTTTATTTTCTGAAGAAAAAATAACTAAGGTAGTAACTATAGAATCTTCAGGTATCGGACCTGGGCTAATGACAGCACTTGCTTTGAATGTCCCTCTAGTTTTTGCACGTAAGAAAAAGTCAATCACAATGCAGCAAGATGTTTATACTGCCAAAGTATATTCATTTACAAAAAAAGAAGAAAATGAAATTTCAATTTCTCATAAATGGTTAGACGAAGGCGATAAAGTTTTAATAATAGACGACTTCTTAGCAAACGGACAGGCAGCTCTTGGATTACTTTCAGTCATGGAACAAGCGAAGGCAGTAACAGTTGGCTTTGGAATCGTAATTGAAAAATCATTCCAAGATGGCGGAAAGATTCTGCGTGATCGTGGTTATCGAGTTGAATCTCTTGCTCGAATTCAATCTTTAAAAGACGGTCAAATTAAATACTTCAATGAAGAATTAACTGTTTAAAAATAAAAAAGACATTGCTTGAACGATTTGTGTTGTTCACAATGTCTTTTTTCTATTAATTAAGCCTTTTTTAGGATTAAATATACAAAGTAAGGTCCACCGATTAGGGCTACTATAATCCCTGCTGGTATTCCTTCTGAATCGACTAAGTTTCTTCCGATTGTGTCCCCCATATATTACCTGCTAACCATTTTGCAATAATATCTACTTTAGCACGTTCCGCTGATGAAATTAATACAATCATGATTCCTGAAAGAAATCTATTTACTAATATTGTCAATATTAATTACTAGTGAAATCATTGAAAAATTCTCAAAAATGGTTTATATTTTATTGAGAATGATAATCAATGACAGAATATTCTGGAGTGAGACAGAAAATGAATATAATTGATCTATATGATGTAACAGTAATCGGGGGAGGTCCTGCTGGACTATACTCTGCTTTTTATAGTGGTTTAAGAGAAATGAAAACAAAAATAATAGAATTTCAATCTGAATTAGGTGGGAAAGTTCATTGTTATCCTGAGAAGATGATTTGGGATGTTGGAGGACAGCCACCAATTCCCGGTGAAAAATTCATCGGTCAAATCGTTCAGCAAGGTTTAACGTTTGATCCTACAGTTGTATTAAATGAAAAAGTCGACACGATCACTCGTGATGATAATGGCATTTTTACTTTACATACTTCTTCAGGTCAAAAGCATTATTCTAAAACAATTATTGTTGCAGTTGGCAGTGGAATATTAAACCCAACAAAGCTTAAAATAGATGGTGCAGAAAGATTTGAAGTTTCAAATTTAAACTATACAGTAAAATCACTTAAACATTTTAAAGACAAAACTGTAATCGTTTCCGGTGGTGGTAATTCTGCGATTGATTGGGCTAATGAATTAGAGCCGGTTGCTAAGAAAGTTTATTTAACTTACCGAAAAGATGCTCTAAAAGGTCATGAAGCTCAAGTCTCTCAATTAATGAATAGTTCAGTAGACTGTCTTTTCAATACATCAATTACGAAATTGATTGCTTGTGAAAATCATGAAGAAATAGAAAAAGTTGAATTAACAAATAACGAAACTGGTGAAGTATCTCATTTGGCAATTGATGAAGTAATCATAAACCACGGTTATGAACAAGATACTTCTTTATTAAATAACAGTGAAATAAAAGTAGAAATGATTCAAGATTTCTATATTAAAGGGAATACAACGAGTGAAACTTCGATTGAAGGGATTTATGCAGCTGGAGATATTTTAATGCATGAAGGAAAGTTACAACTAATTGCTGGCGCATTTCAGGATGCCGCTAATGCCGTTAATAAAGCGAAGCAATATATTCAACCAGATGCTAGTGGATCAGCAATGGTTTCATCTCATAATGAGGTATTTAAACAAAGAAATCGTGATTTAATTAAACAGATGATGAACTAATTTTAGTAAATTTTCACTTGGCTAATAACAAAAAACGAATTCCATGTGAATTCGTTTTTTCTTTCTTATGCGTTAGAATTTAATTACTTCTTTTAGTATAAAAAAATAGAAACTCCCAATGGGCTTCTATTTTTTCTTTCTCATTTCCACACCGTCATATATTTTTTTCGATATTTTGGATCTTCTTCTGTATCAATCAATTCGAAAGCCTTTTGTTTAATCTCTTCATTCTTAACCGCGTCATAAAGGTTTCTCATACATTGAATGATATCGTAACGAATCAATGTATGGTTCTTTTCTTTTTTGCAATTTAAATAACGATTTTCTAGATGATTAAGCACGATTGCTCTTTGTTCAGGACTAGCTAAGCCTACTCTCCATATTGATTGTAAAGTATGTCTTGCCGTAACAAATTTTGGATCATATGTAATTTGCCAAATTGCAGGAAAATCGTTTAGCATCCTCTTCTCTGGATCACTAATCGCTAAATTTGAGAGAAACTGTGCAGCTCTTGACCTTTTGTGATTTCCTTTATGCGTAAGCTCTGATTTTAATCGATCCCATACTTCATACGACCAATCTACTTTTTCTTTTGTAACGGAAATAATATAGTCAAAGGCTTCGTATTGCAAATTCTTGTCATTTGATTCAAGGTTTTCAAAATAAGTTTGTACTTGTTGATCCATTTTAAGTACCTCTCCTGAGAATAGTAAATAAATTCTTTTATCTAGATGATATCATTCCCTAGCATTCACTTGCTATGAAAAAAATTATCTTATCGTTCAATTTTTTTTCGATTTTCACTAATACTAAGCCTACTTATTCCAGTCAATATACGATAAAATCGTTGATTATCTATTTAATTAAACGTTTGTTTAGTTTTAAAATAAATGGTTTCGGTAAAAAGTACACCTATGTATTAATAATGAAATTAAAATATAAATGAACGATATGCAGTCCCTGGTCGTATAAGAAGTAAGGAGGGATATTTTATGAAAACAATTTTATTTGAGGAAGATAAATTAATCATTTCACTTTCTAGTCTTGAAACAATATTAGGATTAAAACATACAATCGAGGTTCCATACAGTAATATAAAGGATGTTTCTAAAGAGGATACCCATCAATTTTTATGGAAAATGTATGGTACACATTTAGGCCCAAGTAAATATGGCTATTTCAAAAAAGATGGAGTGAACTATTTTGTAGCTTCAAGCACTAATAAGGGAAATTTAGTTTTAACGTTAAATAACCACAAATACGATAAAATCATTTTAGAATTAGATCACGTTGATGATGTTTTACAGCAGATACAAAATACGTTACGTACTGATATTAAATAACTGAAATAAGACTGTCTTTAACGGACAGTCTTATTACTAGTATTTAATCAATAATTCAATTTTAAGACTTCACCGCTTCAACCGTAACTTCTTCAAATGGCCAAGCTGGAAGCATTTTTCTTAACACTTTATCTTCTCTATAACCAAGGTCATATTCAGCTTGCATAATTGTGTGTATTTCTCTTGTTCCTTCGTAAATAACAGGTGCTTTTGAGTTTCTTAAATAGCGTTCTACTGGGAATTCGTTTGAGAATCCATATGCACCGTGAATTTGAACTGCATCATTTGCTGCTTCATTTGCGGCATTACAAGAGATCCATTTTGCTAGAGACGTTTCTCTAGTGTTACGTTTTCCATTATTTTTTAACCAACCAGCCTTATAAACTAATAGACGTGAGATTTCAAGGTTTGATGACATTTTCGCGATCATTTGTTGTACTAATTGATGTTTTCCAATTTCTTTTCCAAATGTTTTTCGCTCATTACAGTATTTTACGCTTGCTTCAAGTGATGCCTGAATTAATCCACAAGCACCAGCTGCAACTGTGAATCGTCCGTTATCAAGCGCAGACATTGCAATTTTAAACCCTTCACCTTCGAAACCTAGTAAGTTTTCAGCCGGGACTCTTACATCATCTAAAAATACTTCACCAGTATTCCCTGCTCTAATACCCATTTTTCCTTTGATCGCTTTTGTGGAAACGCCTTCAAAAGTCCGTTCTACGATAAAGCAAGAAATTCCATGGTGCTTTAAGTCATGATTTGTTTTCGCAAAAATTAAGAAATGGTCCGCTACATCACATAAAGAAATCCATGTTTTTGATCCGTTTATGATGTAACTATCTCCATCTTTTACAGCTGTTGTTGCCATTGCTACTACATCTGATCCTGCATTTGGCTCTGTTAATCCAAACGCACCAATTTTCTTACCTTGCGCTTGAGGAACAAGATACTTTTTCTTTTGTTCTTCAGTTCCCCATTGTAGTAATGTCATACTATTTAAACCAGTATGTACTGAAACAGCAGTACGGAAAGCAGTGTCTCCTCGCTCTAATTCCTCACATACAATCGCTAATGTGTTATAATCCATTCCTACTCCACCGTATTGTTCGGGAATACATACACCCATTAGTTGTAAATCTGCAATTCGTTTTAGAATATTCGCTTCGAAATGTCCTTTTTCATCCCATTCTTTTATAAATGGGATAATTTCTCTGTCTACAAATGACCTGACTACTTTCCTTACACTAATTTGTTCCTCAGATAATGAAAAATCCATTTTTATTTCCTCCTCAAATTGTTTTATTTCGTTTCATCTCTTCTATTTCAATTCGAGAATACCCTAGTTTACTTACTATTTCTTCTGTATGCTCACCATGTAAAGGCGGGTGTCTTAATACTTCAATTGGTGTTTTTGATAATTTTAACGGTGATCCGACTAATTTTAGATCCTTTATAAAAGGATGGTTTACTTCCAACACCATTTCTCTCGATTTAGCTTGTTCAGACTGTAGGGCTTCACTCACATTATTTATTGGGCCATTTGGAATCCCTATTTGATCTAATAATTGTTTCCACTCATTTTTACTTTTCAACTTCAACTTATTTTGAATTAATTGCTCTATTTGTTTTCTATTCTGTAAACGGCCCGTATTTGTCTCAAATTTTTCATCCATTAAGTCTGGTTCATCAATTAGTAATGTAAACCTTTTAAATTGTTCATCATTACCTACCGCAACTACTAATTCACCGTCACTTGCAGTAAAGACTTGATATGGAACGATATTTGGGTGTTGATTTCCCATTCGTTCAGGTACAATTCCACTACATAAATAATTACTAGCTACATTTACTAAAGCAGCTAGCTGAGAGTCAAACAATGAAATATCGATTTCCTGACCTTCTCCTGTACGATCTCGATTCTGAAGTGAAGCAAGAATCCCAATACATGTAAATAGACCAGTTAAAACATCCGAAATGGCTACACCTACTTTTGTTGGCTCTGCCTCTTTCTCACCAGTAATGCTCATTAATCCAGACATCGCTTGGATGATATAATCATATCCTGGTAAACTTGAATTCGGTCCTTCACTACCAAACCCACTAATGGACGCTAGTATTATGTCTTCCTTTATTTTTTTCAATTCCTCATACCCAAAACCTAGTTTTGTCATGGTTCCAGGTTTGAAATTTTGAACAACTACATCAGCCTCTGAAACTAGCTTTTTTAAAATTTCTTTACCTTGCTCACTTTTTAAGTTTAGTGTTATGCCTTTTTTATTGCGGTTCGTACATAAATAATAAGCGCTTTCACCTTCAACGAAAGGTGGCCCCCATCCCCTAGTTTCATCGCCATTATTTATACTTTCTACTTTTATAATCTCTGCTCCTAAATCCCCGAGGATCATCGTACAAAAGGGTCCGGCTAGTACTCTTGTTAAATCAATGATTTTTATTCCATGTAATGCACCTGGCAATTTTTCCACCTCTATTAATCTAGTTAATAAGCCAGTAAAACGATCAATCACAATAGTTGAATTGAATGTTTAACTGGCTTATAACTGCGCTTTGTATTAACAGTAGATTTATTAAATGTCTAACCCAATTGAAATATATTTAACTTCTAAAAATTCTTCAATTCCAAAATGACCGCCTTCTCTTCCAAGACCGCTCTCTTTATAACCGCCAAATGGAACTTGTACAGCAGAAGGTGTACCATCGTTTAGTCCAATAATTCCGTACTCAAGTGCTTCTGTAACGCGGAACGAACGACTTAAGTTTTCCGTATAAACATATGCAGCAAGACCGTAATTTGAATTATTTGCTCTCTCAATTACTTCTTGTTCGGTTTTAAACGTAGTAATTGGTGCAAGTGGACCAAATATTTCTTCCTTCATACATGCCATTTCATCCGTAATACCCGTTAAAATAGTTGGTGCATAATAATATCCATTTTCCTCTGAAGGTTTATTCCCACTATATACGATTTTTCCACCATTATTAGTAGCATCTTCAACTAGCGTTTTTACCTTTTCTAAAGCTGCATCATCAATTAGTGGACCAACATCAATTCCTTCTTCTAAACCGTTACCCACTTTTAATTTTTCTAGCTCTTTTGTAAATAACGCTGTAAATTCTTCTGCTACACTTTCCTGTACATAAATACGATTTGTACAAATACAAGTTTGACCCGCATTGCGGAATTTTGACTGAACTAAGCCAACCGCTGCTTTTGATAAATTAGCATCATCCATGACAATAAATGGTGCATTTCCACCAAGCTCCAGTGAAACCTTTTTGACATTCTCTGCTGCTCCTACCATTAGCTTTTTGCCAACTTCAGTAGAGCCAGTAAATGTAATCTTTGTTACTCTTGGATCTTTTAACCATACATCGCCAATTTCAGAAGACTTACCAGTAACGACATTAATTACACCTTTTGGAATCCCCGCTTCATGAGCAAGCTCCGCAAGTTTTAATGCTGTTAAAGGTGTTTGAGTAGCCGGCTTAATAACCGTTGTACAACCAGCGGCAAGTGCAGGAGCAACTTTTCTTGTAATCATAGCTGCCGGGAAATTCCAAGGTGTAATTGCTGCAACAACTCCTACAGGTTCTTTCCTAATAAGAATTCGTTTATTAGGTTGTGATGCAGGAATTGTTTCTCCATATACACGTTTACCTTCTTCTGCATACCAAGAAATAAAACCATTTGCATAAACAGTTTCACCTAATGCTTCTTTTAATGGTTTACCTTGCTCAATGGTCATTAATTTAGCAATTTCTTCTTTCTTTTCGTCAATCAGACGATACCAATTCATTAATAAATGGTATCTTTCTTCTGCTGTCTTTTTTGACCAAGTTTTAAATGCTGTATGAGCAGCATCAACAGCTAATTTTGCTTCATATGTACCACCCGTTGGAATTGCACCTACAACTGCACCAGTTGCAGGATTTGTAACCTTCGTATAATATTCATGATCGTTCCCAACCCATGTACCATCTATATACATTGGGTAGACTTCATATTTCTCTTTAATTTGGCTCATGAGTTTACCTCCAATTGTAATTCTGGTAGTAATACAGCTTCAATTGACTCCCTTAAAATATCTAGTCCTTCTTCAAGCTGTTCATCTGTAATCGTTAGTGGCATTAACAAACGAATAACATTGCCAAAGATACCTGCGCTTAACAACATTAACCCTCTATTGTTAGCTTCTTTTACAATCTTTCCAACTGTCACTTTGTCTGGTGTTTTATCTTTCTTATTTGTTACAATCTCCATTGCACACATTGCGCCAATTCCGCGAATATCACCTATTTGTTCAAATTGCTTAGCCCACTTGTGCATTTCCTCGTTAACTTTTTCGCCGATTACAACAGCTCGCTCATTTAATCCTTCTTCCTCAATGATATCGAGTACTGCTAATGCTGCACGGCATCCAAGTGGACTACCAGAGTATGTTCCACCTATTTCTCCAGCATCAGAAGCTTCCATAATTTCTTTTCTACCGATAACGCCACTAATAGGTACTCCTGCACCCATTGATTTTGAAATTGTAATTAAATCAGGCTCAACTCCAAAGTGCTCAATTGCAAAATATTTACCTGTTCTAGCAAAACCAGTTTGAATCTCATCTGCTACAAATAATATTCCATATTGCGTACAGATTTCTCTAACCCTTTTGACAAAATCAAGATCAGGAACAATAAAGCCACCTTCACCTTGGATTGGTTCCATTACGACTGCAGCAATTGTTTCTGGTGCAACCTCTGCAATCAAAAACTGTTCAAATTGTTCAATGATAAATTTACTATATTCTTTTTCATCCATTTGATCTGGACGACGGTAAACATATGGATATGGTGCTTTATAGACTTCAGGAGCAAATGGTCCAAATCCATATTTGTATGGCTTAACTTTACTTGTCATCGTCATTGTCATTAATGTTCGACCATGGAACCCTCTAGTAAAAGAAATGATTCCTTGACGCTTTGTATACTTTCTTGCAATTTTCACTGCATTTTCAACAGCTTCTGCGCCACTATTAAAAAATGCTACTTGTTTTTCAAAACTTCCAGGAGAAAGATCTGCTAATCTTTCTGCAAGCTGAATATAAGATTCATACATCATGACATTAAAACCTGTGTGAATATAATCTCCGGCCTGAGCTTGAAGCGCCCTTACTACTCTAGGATGGGAATGACCCACATTTATTGTTCCAATTGCACCTGCAAAGTCAATAAACGTATTACCATCAATATCCTCAACTAGTGCACCCTTTGCTTTTTTTACAAATGCTGTACTATTATTACTAATTCCTTTTGGAACCACTTTATTTCTTCTAGCAACTAACTCTTGTGATTTTGGTCCTGGAATTGAAGTTTGGATTTTAACGAATTTTCGATCTGCCATAATTGCACCATCCTATCTATAACGATTTTTGTCTGTAATTAAAGCATGTCATGAATTTTAAAGTCATGACATGCTAAAAGTATTAAACTTCAATAGTAGATAAAATTTCTTTAAATGCACTTACTACAGTATCAACTTCTTCATAGCTAATTTTTAAAGAAGGCTCGATACGAATTGTTTTTGAGTTAATTAATGTACCAGCAACTAGTATCCCTTTATCAAACATTCCTTTAGAAACTTCATAGCCAATTTCATCTTGATGGAACTCGATTCCAATCATTAAACCTTGACCACGAATTTCTAAAACTTTGTCTTCATGTCCTTTTGCTGCTTCTTTTAATTGATCTAAGAAGTAAGCTCCAACTACTTCTGCTCTTTCAGGTAATTTTTCTTCAAGAAGCACACTGATTGTAGCAATAGCAGCTGCACATGCTAATGGATTTCCACCAAATGTTGTTGTATGCATAAATGGATTTGGGAACCAGCTTTTGAAAACTTCTTCTTTTGCAACTACTGCTCCAGCTGGCATAACTCCGCCACCGAATGCTTTCGCAAGACAAATAATGTCTGGAACTACTTCATATAAATCAGCAGCAAACATTTTACCAGTACGTCCCATACCTGTTTGAACTTCGTCAAAAATTAATAGAGCTCCGTACTCATCACATAGTTCACGAACTTCTTTTAAGTAGTTTGGAGGAGGAAGAATAATTCCACCTTCACCTTGAATTGGCTCAAGTATAACTGCTGCAACATCTTCGCCTACTAAAGAGCAAGTTTCAAATGTTTTTCTCATCATATCAATGTCACCAAATGGAACATGGCGGAATCCAGGAATTAACGGTAAAAACGGTTTACGGAACATGCCTTTTGCAGTACCAGATAAAGAACCTAAGCTTTTTCCGTGGAATGCACGTGTAGTTGAAATAAATGTACTGCGCTCACTATACATTTTTGCAAGCTTTAATGCTGCTTCTACGCTTTCAGTACCACTATTTGTAAAGAATGAGTATTTTAAATCACCAGGTGTAATATCTGCTAAAATTTTAGCAAGCATTGCACGTAATGGATCTAATAAATCTTGGCTATGAAGTGCCTGTCTTTTTAACTGATCTGTAACTGCTTTGATAACTTTTGGATGACGGTGACCAACATTATAAATTCCAAATCCGCCTAAACAATCGATATACTCTTTACCATTTACGTCTTTAAAGCATGATCCGCTATCAGACCATTCAACAGATGCAAATTGACCGCCTTCTGTAACCGTTTTGCGGTAAGCAAGGAAACCTGGGTTTACATGCTCTCTAAAACCATCAACTGTTTCCTTTGTGATCCATGCAGCGTCTTCTTCTGTAACAGTCTCTTTTTCTATTAAACTTAAAACCTTATTAATGTACTCGGTTACATTTTTTTCTTCACTTTTTAATTCGTTTTTTAAGTTGATACTCATTTTGTTCACTCCTATAGTCATTTTATCTATTTTTATCTTTCCTATCTGTCTCTTCTTAAAACTGCCTAAAATTATTCTGCAAACCATCCAATTGGTTCAACTTGTAAGTTAATATTAATTTGTTTAACTTCTTGGAATTCTTCTAGTCCAAATGTACCTAGGCTACGCCCTACACCGCTTTGTTTGTAGCCGCCCCAAGGAGCTTCATTGTATGTTGGGTGGTATGAGTTAATCCAAGTAATGCCCGAACGTAACTTTTTAATTACCCTTAAAGCTTTCGCTCCATCTTTACTAAAGACAGCACCCGCTAAACCGTATACAGTGCCATTTGCAAGTTTTAACGCTTCTTCTTCAGATTTAAACTTTTGAATACATACGACTGGACCAAAAATTTCTTCTTGGACAATGCGCATATTTTGTTCAACATCTGCAAAAACAGTTGGTTCAACAAAATAACCTTTCTCCAAACCATTTTTTTCGATTCGATTTCCACCACAAGCAAGTCTCGCGCCTTCTTCTTTACCTATTTGTATATAGCTTAAAACTTTTTCTAAATGCTCTTTACTAACTAGAGGCCCCATTTCTGTTTCAGCTACATCCCCAGGACCTACTTTTATTTTCTCGGCACGTTCTACAAATCGCTCTACAAAGCGATCATAAATTGATTCTTCGACTAAAATTCTTGATCCAGCCGAACAAACTTGACCTGAACCTGCATAAATCCCAAATAGAGCATAATCGACAGCCGTTTCAAAATCTGCATCTGCAAAAATGATATTCGGAGATTTTCCACCAAGCTCCAGTGATACTTTTTTCATCGTATCTGCCGCTGTTTTCATGATATGTTTGCCCGTTTTTGTTCCACCTGTGAATGAAACCATATCAACATCAGGGTTGGCAGCGATTTCATTTCCAACTACTGGACCAGCACCCATAACCATGTTTGCTACACCTTGTGGGAGACCAACCTCTTCAAAAATTTCAAATAATTTCTTTGGAGTCACTGGTGTTACCTCAGATGGTTTGAAAACGATTGTATTACCTGCCGCTAGTGCTGGAGCAATTTTCCATACACTCATTAATAATGGATAGTTCCAAGGAACAATTAATCCACATACTCCAATTGGTTCGCGAACAACCATAGCCTGCATAGGATCTGCTACATGGTAAGTAAAACCATCTGGCTTTGTAATTAATCCTGCATAATAACGGAAACAAGCTGCTGCATCGGCTACATCAAAACCAGCCTCACGATTTGTTTTTCCATTATCTAATGTTTCAAGTTTAGTTAGTTCTTCTTGGTATTCTTCTATTTTGTCTGCAATTTTAAATAAGTAAGTTGCTCTTTCTTGAGCAGATAAATCAGACCATCTTCCATCATTGAATGCTTTACGAGCAACATCAATTGCTTCTTTCGCATCTTCAACCGTTCCTTCAGGAGCATATGCAATGACTTCTCCATTTGCTGGGTTAATAACAGGGCGTTTCTCATGATTGCTAGAATCTTTCCATTCGCCATTAATAAACATCTTTAAATCAATTGTTTTAAATTGAACATCGACCATTGTATATAAACCCTCCTTAAATTCTTAACAATTTAATAATTTGCAAGAACTGTGCCAACTTTAATACACCTAATTTATAAGGGTTTTACTTCAATAACCTGTACATTATTATTCATTTTTGCATAACACTATTACACTTTGCATAATCTTTGAAAATCGTAAAAAATCTACGATCATTAAACGTTTTTAAAACTATTTCTGTAAAACGACATATTAAGAAAATTCATTGCATAGGCTAGAACACCATGAAAGGAGGAATTATTATGTTGCTTGCAGGAACATGCATTGCGGTTGGTCTCATCATCATATTCATGGCATTTAGTCTCTCGAGGGATCAAGTTAGTATGACTGAAGTAATTAATAGTAAAGTTGAAAATATAGGGGATTTAGAGAAATAAAAAAACGCACCCTGTGCGTTTTTTCTAATTAAATGACATAAAGTCACTATTCATATTCTTTTCATTCATTATTTTTTGATACTTGCGACTAACCGAGGACTGACTAATGCCTAACACTTGAGCAGCCTTCGTTGTTGTTTTATATTGCTTCATCGCAAGCACAATAAGTTGCTCTTCAACATAATCAATCGCTTCTTGGAGAGGAATTACTTTATTAATGACTGGTTTAGATTTATTAAAATCATAGCTATTTGGTAAGAATTGATTAACATCCTCTGCATTAATAATTTGATCTTCAGCAGAGACGACTAATCTTTCTATGATGTTTTGAAGTTCTCTGACATTACCTGGCCAAGAATAAAATTCTAATACGTTAATTGCATCTGGTGTAAGATGAAAACTCTTATTATATTTTTCATTTAATTGCTGTAAAAAATGGAAAGCTAATAATGAGATATCTTCAATTCTTTCTCTTAATGGTGGAATATTTAAAGGTATAACATTTAAGCGATAATACAAATCCTCCCTAAATGTACGTTCTTCAACCATTTTTTCTAATCTTTTATTTGTAGCTGCAATAATTTGTACATTTACTTTAATTGGCTTTGTACTTCCAACTGGAATTACTTCTTGTTCTTGAAGGACCCTAAGCAGTTTTACTTGTAAATGCAATGGCATTTCACCTATCTCATCTAAAAATAAAACGCCTTCATCTGCTTGCTTAAAATAGCCGTCCTTATTTTGATCTGCTCCTGTAAACGCCCCTTTAATATAGCCAAAAAGCTCACTTTCCAGAAGATTTTCAGGTATTGCACCGCAATTTAATTTTAAAAACGGTTTTGCAGAGCGGTTTCCTAATTGATGGATAGCCTGTGCAATTACTTCCTTCCCTACACCAGACTCTCCATGCAGTAACACAGTGGAAGAAAAATCAGCAATTTTTTTCGCTTGATTAATGATTTGCTCCATTTTTGGACTACAGTAAATCAGCTTTTTGACAAAACGATCCTTGCTCTTTATATCTTCAAGCTCCTTTTTATATTGCTCAGAAATCTTCTTCATTTCTTTTAGTTCCGTCTTTAGGCGTGAAGTTTCTGTAATATCTCTAGAAGCAATAATAATACGTTCAATTTCCATATTCTCATCAAAAACTGGATTTCCTACCGCAAGTACTTTACGTCCATTAATTGTTTCTTGAACAATTGAGACTTTCTTCTTTTTTTCTAAAACTAGTTTTGTAACAGAAGGCGTAAAAAGTCCTTGGTTTCCGAATTCTAAAATACTCTTTCCAAGTAGTTCCTTTAAATCTACATTCCAAAATCCTGGAATTATATTTTCACTGTAACGGATTAGCTCACCCTTGCGATTTACTACAAGTATTTCATCATAAATACTCGATAAAATGGCATTTAGATCTTTATTTAAATCTTTTACATATTCAATTTCGGAAGCCATTTCTTCAACCATTGGGAGATCTTGTACAACAATGACAACTCCTTCAACCTCGTTATCAACGAAAATCGGGCTATAATCAACAAGAACACCCATATCGTCACTTATTTGAATCTGATTAAGAATTGTTTTACCTGTAGCAAATACATTATCGACTTGTTCGCCGCTGAATATAGTTTCTGCTTTTGTATTAATTACTTTTTCTAATGTTGATTTAATCATTTTCAACCCAGCATCATTGCAATTCACAATAACTTTATTTTTATCTACTACAAATGTTCCCATCGGTATCGACGTTAAAATGCTCTTTAATAAATCCACACTTTTATTTTCTTGTTTGAAAAGCTCCGCTAATATATCTTCACGAAGTATGTAACCAATTGGCATATCTTCCTCTTCTTTTACAATCGAGATCGGTTCTCCAATAATTTGAAAAAGAGTAGTTATTGAAATTTGCTCACTTAAGCGACTAACACTATTTATTGATTGAGAAGAACTAGTAATCTTTGAAATTTCTATATTTTTCTTTTTATTATTACTTTGAATAATATTATTTAATTGAACATAACCAAAAATCTGATTTTGCTTACGTAAGAATAAAAAGGGTTCATTTATATTGGATAAATCAATTTCATCATTTTCTTTAAATTGATCGACATCTATTGTGATGACTGGTCTAATTTGCTTCTCATTTATTGATAACATTTCTTTCCCCCCTTATGTCTAAACCATACTACATTCCTATTTTAGCAGAATTTTTTAATTTATCATAAAAATCTAAAATTATAATTTACTAATCTATTTAACACAAACAAAAAGAAAGGGCAGTCTCTTAAGTCTATTTGACCAGAGACACCCTTTATTTGTTAGAAAAGAGAACGCGTTAATTGAATCAAGGTTGTTATTTGTAATCTTAGAAATCTTAATCACACTTTACTCAATCGCTAGCGGTCACAAACAAATCCTCTTTAACATACGCAAGAACCATTCCAGGAACTATCTTGTCTCCAATTGAGACCTCCAATGAAACAATTTCACCACTAATTCCTTGATGAATAACTTTTGTAAATCCATCTGTAGTTTTAATAAAGAATAAAGGCTCCCATTCATAAATTCTCGAGTCTTTCTGAATAGCAGTCCCTTCTACTGTTCCATGGTAGTCACTGACAATGACTCCATAATACATAAAACTCACTCCTTTTTTTGCACATTAAGAATGTTTAGATTTGCAACGAAGATAGTGATTCGCATTTGTCTTTAAGCTCGCCAATCATCAATCCTTCTTTAAAAATAATTCCTGGTATTATAACTCGCAAATGTGTTTTGATGGTAAAACCATGCTAAAGAAATTTTGGATTTCTAAAATATCCTCTTCAGCAATACCTAATTTAGGAGCCCAATAATGTTCAGAATAAAGATCTTCTAAACATAATAATGCCATTTTACTAGATTGAATGGATGTAACCATTGATTTTCCATAAAAGTGGCTTGAAAAGGCAATTGATAAATCATAACGATTGTTCTGCGTTAATAAACAATAATGGTGTACAAGCTGTCTTTCCGTTGATTCAGAAATAATATCAATCATTCTAGATCTCTCCTTTTGTTTTAGTATTTTACCCAACCTCTCAAGCGACAAGCTTCAGCGATTTTACGAATTCCTTCGATATAAGCTGCTATTTTCATGTTTACATTATATTTTTGTGATGTTTTATAAACCTTTAAAAAGCTATCTGTCATTTTTTCTTTTAATCTCTCATCTACAATACTCTCAGTCCAATAATAACCTTGCATATTTTGACACCATTCAAAATATGAAACAACAACTCCACCTGAGTTAGCTAAAATATCAGGAACGACTAAAATTTCTTTTTGATCAAGAATTTCTAGGGCTTCTTTAGTAGTCGGTCCATTTGCTGCTTCAACAACAATCTTGCATTTCAATTTATCCGCATTACGGTTGTTAATAACCCCACTTATTGCTGCTGGAATTAAGACATCACATTCTTTTTCTAATAACTCTTGATTTGAAATCGCATGTTTAAATAGGTTAGACACAACTCCAAATGAATCGCGATTGTCTAATAGATATGGAATGTCTAAACCTTTTGGATCATAAATTGCTCCGAGTACATCTGAAACTCCAACAACCTTAGCTCCAGCTTCATGTAAGTATTGTGCTAAGTAACTACCAACATTTCCAAATCCTTGAATAATAACCTTCATATTTTTAATCTCGATTTTCTGTATTTCACTAATTAACTCAAGAGCATAAAATACTCCTTTTGAAGTTGCCGTCTCACGACCTACTGACCCCCCTAAAGTTATAGGTTTACCAGTAATAAAGCTTGGTGAATCAAACTCTCTAATATGGTCATATTCATCTAGCATCCAAGCCATTACTTGTGCGTTTGTATACATATCAGGCGCTGGAATATCTTTAGTAGGTCCTACAATTTGGCTAACAGCTCTTACATAACCTCTACTTAATTTTTCTAGCTCATTCATACTTAATAGTCTTGGGTCACAAACAACCCCACCTTTTGCTCCCCCATAAGGTAAATCAGTAATACTACACTTTAAACTCATCCATCCAGCTAATGCTTTTACTTCCTCTGGTGTTACATCAGGATGAAATCTGATTCCACCTTTTGTAGGTCCTAGTGCATCGTTATGTTGAGCTCGATATCCTTGAAATACTTTTGTCTCACCATTATCCATTTGAACGGGAATACTAAATTCTAAAAATCGCATTGGTGTTTTAAGGAAATCAAATACTTGACTCGGGTAGTTCATTATTCCGATTGCTTCATTTAACGTTTCTCTAAACTCCTGGAGGGAATCATCTATTTCTACCTGTTCACTACTCGTTTCATTTTGTTCTACTCCGGTTAAATTTGAACTCATTTTCTACACCTCATTAGTTATTTTAAAAATTTAATAGCAATTCCTGTGCCAACTTGAATTCATATCATTATTTTGTGAAGTGATAAAATAGACAAAGGCTTATTAGAAAGGCAATTACAAGACTTTCATCTATTTTTTTGAAAGATCCTTTTTAGTGTTTTTGTCCTTCATTAGCCTAAATGGTCCTTTAGTGAAAATATGATTGAATGCATGAATTATTCAATTTTGCATTAATCATTATTCAAAATTGAATTACTCACTATCATGGAAAAGGGAAATGTGGACAAAAATTCCAAAGTAGATTCAAACATAAAGAGGCCACAAGGGGTAAATTTCCTTGTGACCTTTCTTCATTGTGGTTTACTACACAGCAGCTTCTTCTTCATATTTAGGAGGTGCGATTTGGAATGCTTTAGTTAGATAAATTAGATATAGTAATCCAACGACGAACCAAACTGTTCCCATTATTAGTGAGCTTTTTTCAATGTTAAACCATAGGATTGCTACAGATGCAGCTCCAATTAAAGGCAAAAGCAAGTAAGAAAAGAAGCCTTTGAATGATCTTTGCTTTCCTCTAATGAAAAAATGGTTAATGACTGATAAATTAACAAAAGTAAATGCCATTAATGCTCCGAAGTTAATTAATGAAGTGGCTGTTACCAGGTTGAAAAAGATTGCTGATAACGAAATCACCCCAACAAAAATTACGTTAAATGCTGGTGTTTTCCATTTTGGGTGAACAAATCCGAACCATTTATCTGGGAAAACTTTGTCACGCCCCATTACAAATAACAAACGTGAGACACTCGCATGTGACGCCAATGCAGAAGCAAGTGTATTAATAAAAGTAATGCATAAGAAAATTGATTGAAATAATTTACCGCCTACATAAAGTGCGATCTCTGGTGACGCAGCATCAGGATGCTTAAATCTAGATATATCTGGATAGTATAATTGAATGAAAAATGATGTAACCGTGAAGATTACGCCTCCCCAAAGAGCTGTGTAAAGGATTGCTTTAGGAATTGTTTTTGCAGGGTTTATTGCTTCTTCTGATAAAGTAGAAACAGCATCAAATCCTAAAAATGAGAAGCAAAGGATTGTTGCACCGGTTACTAATGTACCAAAATGCATTCCGGCATTAAAAAGTGGTTTAATACTGAATCCGCCGTATCCTTCTCCGTGATGTAATCCTTGAACAACTAGAATGATAAAGACAACCATAATCACAAGTTGGACTAATACAAAGAAGGTATTGAAGTTCGCCAGCATATTTATACTTCTTAAGTTTAAGAAAGTAACTAGTCCTACAAACCCAACTACCCATATCCAGGTTGGAACATTTGGAAAAAGTGCATTTAAGTAAATTTTCGTTAATAAAGCATTTACCATAGGTAGGAACAAGTAATCTAGTAATGATGACCAGCCAACTAGAAAACCTAAGTGACCACTAATCGCTTTTTGGGTGTATGTGTATGCAGACCCAGCTTCAGGAAATACTCTTACTAACTTGCCGTAGCTAACAGCTGTAAATAACATTCCTATTAGAGCTACTATATATGCAGTTGGTACGTGACCATTAGTTACATCAGATACAATTCCAAATGTGTCGAAAACAACCATAGGGGTCATATAGGCTAACCCCATCATAACTACTTGCCATAACTTTAAGGATCTTTTTAACTGTGTTTTATTTTCCACCTATCATATCCCCTTCGTTTTTTAGATTAAGCGCTTACACCAAAATTACTACTTCCTTATAATTCTTACTTTTCCGACAGAAACCTCCTTTTTTTGAATATTTAAATAAGTCTTTTTTAGAACTGCAAGTTTTATGCCAAAATATTAATTTTTTGTAAACGTTATAAAGAACAGCTACTATTGCTTTGAAATTATTATCATCAATTATAAAAAGAGACTCTATTCCACAGAAACAGAGTTAAATACTCATTTATGTATTATTCAATCTTGCATACATTATTCAAACCCTCATATTTATGAATGCCTATATTCAATGCAAATTCATGATTACCTCACTTAAAAAACTGGCATGAATTTAGTTATGTCTAAATTAAATAAAAGTATGGAGGTATTTAGAATGCAATATCATTTATCCCCTGAAATTAAACCAGAATTTTGTACATCAGGTACATTTATGCGTTTGCCTTCATCTCGTGAAAATATTAAGCTAGCAATCATTTGGATGCCATATCTTTAACCTTTAAACTCCATATGATCCTACTCAAATTACATCGCTATTAGCTGCAACAATTATTCATGCTTTTGCAAAATTAGTAGCATTGAAACAATCAACTACTTAATTATTTCTACAAAAACAAAAAAGGATAGAATTAAATGTCTATCCTTTCAATCTCAAGTAAAATATCTTGTTGTGGAAATTCTTTTCAGCCAATTACAACAGGGGTTTGCTTCCAAGTAATTCCTACTTCTTCTCCTGGAGAATATTTACTATCATTAATAAGTAATACAATTTCTTCTCCTTTATGAATATCTACCACAAGCTTTCGAACTGAGCCTGCAAATAAGACTTCTTTTACAGTTCCTTTAAAGTATGAATCCTCCATGGATAAAGTTAAATTTTCAGGTCGAATCGAAATATTTACATGCTCTTCAAGTTTAAAATTATCATTTTTATTAGCCCTAAATTTGTGTCCAAATAATTCTATAATGGCATCACTGCCTTGAATACTGGAAACTTTACCTTTTAGTAAATTAGTTTCCCCAATGAAATCAGCTATAAATACTGTTTTAGGATTATTATATATAGTTTCGGGTGTATCTAGTTGATCGATTTGGCCGTCTTTCATAACGGCAATTCGATCACTCATCGTTAAAGCTTCCTCTTGATCATGTGTAACATATATAAACGTCATACCTAATGATTTTTGCAAATGCTTTAATTCTAGTTGCATTTCTTTACGCAATTTTAAGTCCAATGCACCTAATGGTTCATCCAACAAGAGGACTGAGGGATTATTCACAATTGCCCTCGCAACAGCAATACGTTGTTGTTGTCCACCCGACATTTCCTTTGGCTTCCTATTTGCAAAGCTTTCCATTTGTACCATTTTTAATATTTTATTAACTCTTTCTAAACGCTCATTTTTTTTAATTTTTTTCATTCTCATTCCATATTCAATATTTTCATTAACAGTCATATGTGGAAATAATGCATAATTTTGAAAGACAGTATTAACATCGCGCTTATTTGGAGGAATGCTCGTTACATCTTTTTCATTTATGAAAACCTGGCCAAAATTTGGAGCTTCGAATCCTCCAATCATTCTTAACGTAGTCGTTTTTCCACATCCGCTTGGACCTAATAATGTTAAAAACTCACCTTTATAAACATCTAATGACAAATCTTTTACTATATGATTCGTACCATATGATTTATTAATATTTTTTAAACGAATGATTTTTTCCATTAAACTCGTCTTCCTTCCTCTTTAGTTAATGTAGTTGAAATAATAATAAATACAAGCGATGCAAAAAAGACCACTGTTGAAATAGCATTTACTTCTGGTGTAATTCCGTTCCTAGTCATCCCCCAAATTTGTAAAGGTAAAGTAGAAAAGACTCCATTTAGAAAGAATGTAACAGGTATTTCATCTAGTGATAAAGTGAATGCGAGCATGGCAGCTCCAATAAGAGAAGTAGAAATTGATGGTAAAATAATATAAAAGAATGTTTGGACTTTAGTGGCTCCAAGATCATATGAAGCTTGTTCTAGATTTTTGTCCAACCGTTTTAATCTTGAATAAACTTGAGTCATTATTACAGCTATCAAAAATGTTGTATGACCGATAATAACAGCAAACATAGATGGACGAATACCAATCTCTTGGAAAAAGTTTAATAACGCTACTCCAGTTAAAATACCTGGTAGCATTAACGGTAATAATACAACTCTTTCGAATAATTTTTTACCTGGAAAATTAAAACGATCTACTAAAAATGCTCCAGGTAATCCTAAACAAATTGCCAAAAATGTACTAACTAAGGCAACGGTTATTGAATTCTTTAGCGACTCAATAAGAGCTTCATTATTAGCCATAACTTGATACCATTTTAGTGAAAAGCCACTCATAGGAAAACTATTAACACTATCAGGGTTGAATGAGTAAATTGTCACAACAATTAGAGGTAAATAAAGAAAAAGTAGAACAAGCATTGCCATTATAAAAATTGCACTGTTTAAAAATGAAAATCTCTTTGTCATTTAGTTACCTCACTTCCTTTGAATCCATTGCAGAATATTTTTTTTCAGCTCGTCCAGTTAAATCTAGTACGATTAATACAAGAATAAATATGATTACACCAATAGCTGAGCCATAAGGCCAGTTATTTGATGTACCAAATTGCAACTGCACTAAATTTGCAATCATTGTATTACTATCAGGGCCACCCAATAATGAGGGTGCTAAAAAATCCCCCATCGATAAAACAAATGCAAATGTACCTCCTGCAATTACACCAGGTAGTGATAGAGGAAAAATAATTTTAAAAAATGATTGGAATCGATTTCCACCTAAATCCTTTGAAGCTTCAATTAAGTTTCTAGGTATTTGTTCAAGAATGGTATAGATCGGCATCAACACAAAAGGTGTATAAATATGTACCATTCCTATAATTACCGATATCTTACTGTATAAGAAAAATTCCAGTGGCTTATCAATAATATGTAAGTACATTAATAAAGAATTTAGGATTCCATTTGTACCCAAAATAATTTTCCATGAATACGCTCTAACAATATAACTAATCCAAAGTGGAATAATAACCAGCATATAAATAAAACGCTTATATTTCGTCACTCGAAAGTTAATATAGTAAGCTAAAGGATAGCTTAATAGAATTGTAAAAAATGTTACTGTTCCTGCTAAATAAAGAGTATCTAAAAGTATTGAAAAAGGCGCGCGTGCGCCTGTAGTTGCAGTAAAAAATTTAGTATAATTTGCAGTCGAAAATTCTTTAATAATATTGATAGGTCCTGCCTGCCAAAAACTATAAATAAACAAATTGATGTAAGGTAAGATAAGAAATAAAAATAACCAAATAATTGTTGGAATAAATGCAATTAAAACTAGTAATCTTAATCGTTTCTTTTTCTTTTTAAGTACAACCGCTACTTTTTCTTGAACTACTTCCATCTTCTGCCTCCCGATTTGCGTATTTCAAAAAAGGGTTACTTTGTAGTAACCCTCTTCTTACATTACTGAGTTTTAACTTCTGTCCAAATCTCGTTATAACGATTACGTTCCTTTACAGGTTGCCAGAAGTTTAGTTTCGAGAACATATCATCCATGTTGTTAACGTAAGTTTGTTCTATTAATGCTTTGTCCATAAATTGTGCTGCCTTTGGATTTGCAATTCCATAAGTTGTCACTTTAGCAACTTTTGCTTGGGCTTCAGGCGTAGTGATATAGTTTAAATATTTTTCGGCTAACTCTTTATGTTTTGATCCTTTTACAACCATAAGCCGGTCAATCCACCCAGTTGCTCCTTCACTCGGAATTGTCCATTTTAGATTTCGACCTTTTGCATTCACTTCGGCAATTGTCAGAGGCCATCCAACTGCCATAACAACTTCTTTATTGGCAAATAAATCGTTTAATTCACCTGCTGTCGCCCAATACTTTCGGATGTTTGGTTTCAGTTCTAATAATTTTTTCTTTGCATCTTGAAGCTGCTTTTCTGACATATTGTAAATAGTACTTTCATCACTTTTATCTAGACCCATAATTTGTCCAGTTAAATAAATATTTGAAATATCGTCCCAAACGGATACTTTCCCTTTATATTGAGGATCCCAGAATGTACTCCATGATTTTGGTTCTTCTTTAACCACGTCAGCATCATAAATTAAATAATCAGGTCCCCAAGTAAAAGGCACTCCATATGTTTTTCCATCTTTCAATACATCCTTTAGTGAACGTAAACGCTCATTTAAATTACTGTAATTTTCAATTTTACTTGTATCTATATCTTCGACTAGACCTGAATCTACTAAAATAGATGCTACATCAGATGAAGGAGAAATAATATCGTATGTATCACCACCACCTGACTTTAATTTTGCTAATAATTCGTCACTAGAGCCAAAGTATGTAGCATTAATTTTCACATCATATTTTTCTTCAAATCCTTTTGTAAATTCTGGATCTGCATAGCCTTCCCAAGTTAATAAATTTAGTGTTTTTGCACCTTTTTCATTACTACCTGTTGTTTGGCTATCCTTTCCACATGCTGTGATCATCAATGATGATGCAACAACTCCCATTAATAAAGTAGCAAGCTTACGTCTTTTAAACATACAGTGCCTCCCTAATATTTGTTTATAAAATTAGGCGCGTTAGAATTAAGACTATTACGCCATAATTTTTGAATATTCAATAAATTAAAATTGCAAGTTTTATGCCAATTATTATAAATTGATTAAAATGAAGCACTGAGCCGCTCTTACTCCATATTCTTCGGATATCACTGATAAAAAGACTATTTTTAACTCTATCGCTGCTTACTTTTCAGATGATTAATTATTCAATTTTGCATATGTTATTCAAATCTTCATAAACTTAAATCCTCTATACTACTTAATCCCATCTATTTGCCACATTTTTGTACTGGCATGGAATTTGCATTGTTGAATTTATGAAATATTTTTTATAGCACGTTGCATTAATTAATTCACTATTTTCTAGAATTGGTGGATTACTGACTTTATCTATAATAAAACTTGTAGTTAAACCTTTTGGACTAACTACAAGTTTTATTATAAGAATATTCTGTTAATTAAACTTTTGATTCGGAGGAGATGATTTATGAGTAAACAAGGTACTGATTCAGATGCTTTACAATCTTTTAACTACAAACAGGAATTACAGCGATCATTAAAATTTTTCAGTTCATTTGCAGTTGCGTTCTCGTTTATCTCAATTACAACTGGTATTTTTAGCTCTTATAGTCTTGCTTTAGGAGCAGCCGGACCCGCTGGAATTTGGACATGGCCATTTGTCATGGTGGGACATTTACTTGTAGCATTAATATTTGCAGACTTATCGAGCAAAATTCCTTTAAGTGGCTATGTATACCAATGGGTTAGCCGTTTAACGAATCGGGGATTTGGTTGGTTTACAGGTTGGGCAGCTTTATGTTACTTAATTATTGTTGTACCTACTGTTGATTATGGTGTAGCACCAATTTTTCTTGATTTAATTGGTATTAAGAGTACTACTACAGTTCTTACAACCGTCGTGATCATTACAATCGTTATACAAGCATTATTAAATATTTACGGAGTAAGGATTGCTACAATCATTAATAATTCAGCTGTTTATACAGAAGTAATCGGATTTATAGGCATTATTATTATTTTAAGTTTTGTCTTATTTTTCAAAGGAGCAGATTTTTCATTATTAACTTACACTGCTCACAAGGTTGGCTCAAATGGAAGCTATTTAACAGCATTTGTACTATCAGTCGTAATGGGCTCTTATACATTAGTAGGCTTTGAAGCTGCGGCAAATTTAGCAGAAGAAACAGTGGATGCTAATAAAACCGTACCTAAGGCCATCGTTTACTCAATGTTACTTGCAGGTGTAATTGGATTTGTTTTCTTAATCATTGTTACTTCGGGAATAAAAGATATTAATAGTATCATGACATCTGCTTCCCCTATTTCTGATATTTTACAATCACGTTTGGGCACTGCAGTTGCTGATTTCTTCCTTGCATTAGTTATTGTGTCAATTTTTGCTTGCGGATTAATCATTATGGCTTCTGCTTCTCGACTTATTTATGCTCTTTCAAGAGACAATGTGTTTTTCGCTTCAAATGTGTTTAAAAAGGTAGATAAAAAACATAATGTACCGTACAATGCGATTATTTTAGTTTCCGCATTAGGTATAATTGCTGTATTTTATTTTGGGAAACTATCTTTATTAATAGGTACTTCTGCGGCACTTCCAGCCATAATTTACTTAATTACTGTAATCGCATACGCTACTAAAATTAAGACCTTACCAGATACAGATGGTTTTAAGTTAGGAAAATGGCGACTACCTGTTACGATTCTTGCAATTATTTGGTTAGTATTTGAAGTTGGCATTTTAACACTTCCAAAAGATTTCTTACCAACTACTAAGGTTATACTTTATTTATTTCTTGCTGGAATTGTTATTTATTGGGCTGTATTCAGATCTAGAATACAAGAAGGTAAAATTGGTATTAATTTAGAGAAGGATTTAGATGCGTAAAAGAAAAAATAAAGCCGATGCTCCTTATATGGGAGATCGGCTTTTTATTACTTAACAATATTAGATTAGTAATCTAGCTTTAATGTTATAAAAATAACGTACATATTCATTTACAAATATGTACGTTATTTCTTATATCTTTAATTAATCAAGTTGTTCCCCATTAGATTGAATAACATTTTGGTACCAGTAAAATGATTTTTTCTTTTTGCGCTCTAAAATTCCGCTTCCATCATCTTGTTTGTCTACATAAATAAAGCCGTATCGTTTAGACATTTCACCTGTAGACGCACTTACTAAGTCAATGCATTCCCATGGAGTGTAACCAATCAGTTCGACACCATCCTCGATTGCTTCACCGATTGCCTCAATATGACTAAGTAGGTAATCAATACGGTAATCATCGTTAATCGAACCATCTTCTTCGATTTGATCGTATGCTCCAAGACCATTTTCTACGATGAATAGTGGTTTTTGGTAGTGGTCATATAATTGATTTAATCCAATGCGAAGACCAGTTGGATCGATTTCCCATCCCCAGTCACTTTCTTTTAAAAATGGATTTTTAACGCCACCTACTAAATTACCTTGGCTATTTTCTTCGTTCGTTTTATGTTTTTCTCAGTGCGTGACATGTAGTAGCTTAGCGAAATGAAATCAACTTTACCTTCCTTAATGATTTCTAAATCACCATCTTGAATATCTAAATTGATATCATTTTCTTTCCAGAAGCGTTTTGCAAATGCTGGATATGCTCCCCTAACTTGAACATCACCACAGTAGTTATTCCAAAGGCGAGATTCTTGTAGTTTTTAAACAGTAGCTTTTAACTTAGAACTTCTTCGATCTATATCAGATTTAAAATATAAAGGGTACCGAATTTTCAGAAAAAAATAGAGATGCTAATTCTAATAAGAATTACATCCCTAAACAATTACTATTCAATTAAAAACGATCTCTTTTTATCAATTAAAAATATGTCTTTCTCGCTCACTTCTCCAAATCACACTCATTGAGCTGAACAATTTTCGTTCTTTTTATTAGTTTATATCCAATCCATAAAACAAGGAATAATGGCAAACCTATATATGAAACAAGTACACCGTTCCAGTCAATTGCTTTGCCCATAAATGCTGAATAGTTTTGTCCAAGAATAACGACCCCACATAGTACGAAAGCAAATATTGGTCCGAATGGGAACCATTTTGCTTTATACGGTAGGTCATTTAAATCCTTCCCTTGTGCTACGTAGGCTTTACGGAATCGATAATGACAAATTGCTATACCAAGCCAAGCAATAAAACCAGACATACCTGAAGCATTCAGTAACCAAACATAAACAACTCCATCACCGAATAGTGAAGCTAAAAATGCTAATGTACCGACTGCCGCTGTAAGGATTAATGCATTAACAGGTACACCCCTTTTATTTAATCTACCTAATGCTTTTGGAGCTTTCCCTTGACGAGCCATATCCCACAGCATTCGAGCTGAGGCATACATTCCTGAGTTTCCAGCTGATAAAACCGCCGTTAAGATTACTGCATTCATTACAGACGCTGCAAATGCAATGCCAGCCTTATCAAAAACTAGCGTAAATGGACTAACAGCTACATCTCCACTTGCTAGATTATGATTTGTATAGGGTATTAGTAGACCTATTACAAATACAGATAATACGTAAAATAATAAAATACGCCAAAATATTTGGCGAGCCGCACGAGGAATATTTCGCTCTGGCTCCTCGCTCTCCCCAGCTGCTACCCCTAATAACTCGGTCCCTTGGAAAGAAAATCCAGCTGCCATAAAGATTCCAAGTGTCGCCATGAATCCTCCATGAAAAGGAGCATCACCAACTGTAAAGTTTTTAAATCCTACTGCTTCTCCACCAATAATGCCAAAAATCATTAAAAATCCCGAAATTAAAAAAATAATTACAGTAACAACTTTTATAATAGAAAACCAGTATTCAGATTCCCCAAACCCTTTAACAGACAGATAGTTTAACAGAAAGATAATAACTAAAAATAATGAACTCCATAAGAGTGAGGAAGTATGTGGTAACCAGAATTTCATAACCATTGTAACTGCAGCTAATTCAGCTGCTATCGTAATTGCCCAGTTATACCAGTAATTCCAACCAAGTGCAAAACCAAGTGCAGGATCAACGAATTTTGTTGCGTATGTACTAAAAGATCCGGCAACTGGCATATATGTAGCCATCTCAGCAAGGCTTGTCATTAAAAAGTACACCATTATTCCAATCGCGATATATGCCGAAAGAACACCACCTGGTCCAGCATTATGGATTGCACCTCCACTTGCCAAAAATAGACCTGTTCCAATTGTTCCTCCTAGTGAAATCATTGTAATATGACGGGGTTTTAATCCACGCTTTAACTCATGAGGTATAGAAGGAATATGATTCTCAGAATCAATGACTGTAATTGTGTTTACCGTATTTTTCATTAAAATACTCCTTTTCAGTCGTTTTTTGGATTCGATAATTTTCTGCTTTTTTCAAATGTCCATTGGATGTTTAGGAAGGGAAGTTTGAACATTAGAGAAAATGAGAAGCGAATAGTCGCTTCTCATTTCTTATTTGGAAAAGTCAAAATAATTCCTTTTTAATAATCTTTGTTGCTCGATCAACTCATTATATGAAGTTGTTTTACCAAGCTGCTTTGTGTTAATTAAGTATAATTGCTCCTCAATTGCACCAACAGTATCATCTGTTTGATATGTTATTTTACAATCTAAGCAAATGATACATGGTGTTTCTTTAATCTCAATTGCCTTCGTACCATCAGGAAGTTCCCAGTAGACCGTATTTGTTGATTCAACTATATTAGCTGATTCACACCACTGACATTTCATCATTCAGTGTCTCCTTGCGCACTTCCTACTAGCTTTTCACTAACTTGGATTTTTGTAAGCTGTGCTTGGAATTTCTTTTCTTTTAATTCGTCGCGTTTATCACGCTTATCTTTCAAAGAAGCATGCTCTGGGTTTGTTGCATATGTTTTACGAACTTCCATACGTTGTAAACCTTCTGGTACGAGATTGAATTTTGTTTCATTCATTAATCCCGCGATTCCTGCATTGGAACGTTTTTCATCCATATTAGGATAAATTTCTTTAAAGTATGCTTCTGCTCTACCTGGTACGTAATTTTGTGGTTCCGGATAAGTAGTAATTACACCTTCAAAATTACGAAGAACAACTTTATCAGCACTTTGAGAAATTAAGTAATTTGGTTGAAGAGAAATTTTTCCTCCGCCACCCGGTGCGTCTACTACAAATGTTGGTACTGCATATCCAGAAGTATGGCCGCGCAATCCTTCCATAATTTCTAAACCTTTTGAAACAGGTGCACGGAAGTGTCCAATACCTTCTGATAAATCACATTGGTAAATATAATACGGGCGAACACGAATTTTAACTAAATCATGCATTAGCTTTTTCATAATTGGTACACTGTCGTTAATTCCAGCCAAGATTACAGCTTGGTTTCCTAACGGTACACCAGCATTTGCAAGCATTTCGCAAGCTCGTTTCGACTCCTCTGTAATTTCAATTGAAGTATTAAAGTGAGTATTTAACCAAACTGGATGATATTTTTTTAAGATATTACAAAGATTTTCAGTAATACGTTGTGGGAATACTACAGGTGCCCTTGTACCAATACGGATAATTTCCACATGTGGAATTTCACGTAAATTTTTTAAAATATACTCTAAAATATTATCGTTAATTAAAAGACCGTCTCCACCTGAAATAAGTACATCACGCACTTGAGGATTTTTGCTAATGTAATTAATAGCAGCATCAAGCTGTTTCTTTGGCACTCCCATTCCAATTTGTCCTGAGAAGCGACGTCTAGTACAGTAACGACAGTACATTGAGCATTGATTTGTTACTAAAAATAGGACACGATCTGGATAACGATGTGTTAAACCTGGAACAGGAGAATCTTCATCCTCATGAAGAGGGTCCTCTAAATCATACTTAGTTTTATGAATCTCCGCAGAGATCGGAACTGATTGCATACGAACTGGACAACGTGGGTCATCCGGATTCATTAACGATGCATAATATGGGGTAATGTTTAGTGGAATTGTTTTTGTCGCAATTCGTACCCCATCTTCTTCGTCAGGCGTGAGGTTAATTATTTGCTTTAACTCATCCAATGATTTGATGGTATTTGTAAGTTGCCAAACCCAATCATTCCATTGTTCCTCTGTTACATCTTTCCATAATTCAACTTCTTTCCAATGTCTTTTTGGAGCATAGACTGCATTTACCATACTTACATCCCCTTTCAAACTGTTTGTTTTAATATATAGCAAGAGCCGTGCCAAAAATTTACAATTATTTAATAAATACGCCACAAATATAGAAAATTCAAACTATTCAGCCTGTTTTTTTATTTTTTAAAGTTAAAATCTTAAGTTGGGATCTTCCCAAGATGAATCAAAAATAATAAAACCGCCTAAAATTAGGCGGCTTGGCTATTGAATGAAGTGCTAAAACTAGATTTTTTTAAAGATTAAAAAGTAGTTTATACTACAATATTTAACTTTTGAATCTTATATTGAAGAGTTTGCCTAGGTATTTCAAGCAGCGCTGCAGCTTGTTGAATATTAGAATTCGTTTGTAGCAATGCTTGTTTAATAAGTGAAATTTCCATTTCCTGCATCGCGGTACGTAAAGGCTGAACTCCTTTTGTTTCAGTACTTTTCTTAATATGTTGTAGTTGAATCGGTAGATGTTTAACCGTAAGAGTATGCCCTTCTACCATAATCATAGCATGCTCAATCGTATGCTTTAGTTCTCGGACATTACCAGGCCAATTATATTGGTGGAATAACTCAAATACAGTATGTTCTACATTTCGAATATTCTTTGAGAAACGTTCATTAAATTGCTCAACAAAATGAGACGTGAGTAGCTCGATATCATAATTCCTCTCTCTTAACGGTGGTATGAACAAAGAAAACACATTTAAACGATAATATAAATCCGGTCGCATGATACCGTTCTGAACGCAATCTAAAGGTGATTCATTAATGGCAGCGATTACCCTTACATTAACTTTACGAGTCTTTGAATCACCTATCCGGCGAACAACTCCATCCTCTAGTACTCTTAATAGCTTGGCTTGAAGCTCTAATGGCATTGAGTTTAGTTCATCTAAAAACAAGCTTCCACCATCTGCAAGTTCAAATAACCCTGCTCGATCTATCGCTCCCGTATAACTACCCTTTGTCGTACCAAACAGTATACTTTCCAATAATGATTCTGGTAAAGCAGCACAGTTTTGTGCAATAAAAGGGCCTTCACTTCTATTTGAACAATGGTGAATTGACTGTACGAAAAGTTCTTTTCCAGTTCCAGTTTCACCAACTACCAGTACTGCAGAGTCTGCATTTGCGACCTTTTCTACTTGATTTTTAACGGCTATTAATGCAGGGTCATCCGTTAATATATCTGAGATCGTATATGAGTGAATTTGTTTAGCTTTTCCTTTTTTCACTTGCGGTTTAATTCTCGCTTGTAAGTCTAAAACCTTCTCACCAAGCGTTTTAATTGTAGAATAATCCTTTGCAATTTCAACCGCACCGATCAATTGATCATCCAAAATAATTGGAATTGTCGTGTTAACTGTATCAATAAAATGGCCTTTAATATTTTCATAGCGTTGAGGCTGTTGAATAATCGCTTGCTTTGTTTCTAGTACTTTCAATAAGGTACTTGTTTCTTTCGTTAAAGAAGGGAAAGCTTCTAGTACATGCTTTCCCAGAACCTCTTCAACTGAAACACCGTCATGGTCAGCCGCAACTTGATTATAAAATATAGTCATTCCATTTTTGTCGACTGCGTGTATTGATTCATCGATACTATTTAATATGGCACTAATCATTTCATTAGTTGGAATTGTTGCGTTCATTTCATAACCATCCTTTCACTGCCGAAAACTTGGCAATTCGACGCTCATTTTTCGGCAGTTTGACATTAAAAGACTACTTTTGAAAGATCCTTCACCCATACATTCATATCTTCTAATTTATCAAAGATATAGCAGTTGTTTGTCATTCTTCCAGTATACTGATACCCTAATTGATGAAAGGCTGCATTCATTCCATATGATAATGATCGCGCGATCGTATAAGAGCAATAAACTGATTGGCTTACTAAATCCTGTTCCAACTTCTTCATTAGCTCCTTCATCAATCCATGCTTACGATGCTCTTCAAGTGTTGCACAATTTGTTAGCTCGGCATTTCTTTGACTGAAGTCCACTTCAGCAGATGCTGCACTTACAATATTTCCATCTTTCTCATAAATCCAATAAATCGTCCCTTCATCCATCGTCTTTTCAACATAAGCCGATTCATTTAAAGGTGTAGGATATACCTTAAAAACTTGACCATATAATTTAGCAAGTTTAGTTGAGTCATTTTTTTCTGCTCTTCGTAAAACATAATCGTCAGGAATTACTTTTTCTTTTGACCTGTCACTCTTTAAAACAGCATCTAAAATGTCATCTCCAGCGGCCCAATAAAGACTATTTCTTCTATCCTGGCTAGCATATTTCGTGACAAAAAAGCCATCACTACCTTGAAAATAGCCTTTCAGTGCAGATTCAATCATATATCCTGATTGTAGGAAGGAATATAAATGTTCACTTCTTGCTTTAATAATAAACTTAGTAAATTTGTATTCTTTTGCTAGTTTTTCTATTCTCTCAATTAGTAGTGATACATTCCCTAAGTAAAAATCAACTCGAATTCGCTCATTAAAATAATCTAAAGCACCTTCAAAATAATAGTTTTCCTGTTGAACTTTAATTGTTTCATAATACTTTTTCGTTTTCATATGCTCCCTCACCTTCATGTTGTTGGCCCTCAACTCCACACCAGTCAATTAATGTACAGGCAATAATTTCTGCAGCTAAAAACATTTGATCTAAATCAATAAATTCATCTGGATAGTGAGCTACTTTTGTCTCCCCTGGACCAAAAACAATCATTGGAATGTTTAAAATTTGTGTAAATAATCCTCCATCAGTTCCCCATGGTGCAGCTTCAACTACTGGGTTTTGTTTCATTGTTTCAAGATAGTTTCGTTGCAAAGTTTGCACTAATTCACTGTCAGCTTCAACGGTACCAGGAACCCATCTTGCTCCAAACCACTCTACTTCTACAGGATTTTCTACGAACCAATCATCAAGATTTTTAATATTATCGATCCAATTCTCAAATTCTATTTTCGCATCTTCTAATCTTTCATTTGGCGCTACTCCGAATCTTCCTTCTAAAGTCACTAGATCAGATACAGAAGATGGCCATGTCCCACCATGAATTGTTCCAATATTAATTGGAATCGGAATCGGTACTCCATCATATAACGGATCAGCTATTCGTTCATTTCGTAATTGCTCAAGTTTTTGGATTTGTTGAATGATGAGTACGCTTTTTTCGATAGCGCTTACACCTTCGTAACGAGTACCTCCATGTGCGACCTTACCTTTTACCTTAAGACGGAACCACATTGATCCTTGTTGCTTAATGAAAAACTTCATATTTGTTGGTTCAGGGATAATAACACCATCAGCTGTATATCCTCGCAAAATTGTAGCAAGTGTACCAGCACCACCACTCTCTTCTTCGATTACACTTTGAAAATAAACATTACCTTTTAGCGTAATTCCACTTCCTTTTATTGCTTCGATTGCTAAAATTAACGCAACATTTCCGCCCTTCATGTCAGTTGCCCCACGCCCATAAAGCTTGTTATCTACAACGTTTGCACCGTATGGAGGGTAAGTCCATTGTTGAATATTTCCTTCTGGAACAACGTCTATATGTCCATTTAAGATCATGGACTTTCCTCCACTCGTTCCCTTAAGCGTAGCGACAATATTAGGACTACCAGTAAAACTGTCTCTTGTTGAAATAAAATAAGGATGCTCTTTCATTTCTTTTAGATCTGGATCCCATACGTCTAAATCCAATTCAAGCTCTCTCAGTTTTTCAAGGACAATTGCTTGTGCTTTACTCTCATTACCTGACACACTATTTTCCATTACTAGCTGTTTAAGGAGTTCAATTGTTTTATCTTTATGTTCGCTTATATAATCTTGAATAACTTTTTTGTAATGACTCATCCTCTTCACCCTTTTCTATATAAACATTTTTAAATCCGTACTAATTTCTAGTTTCGCACCAGTCTTTTCGATTACATCCTCTACAGTATATGGACTCATTAGTTCTTTAAGCACTAAAGTATCATCGACTACTTCAATGACAGCCATTTCCGTTATGATTAAATCAACACAGGATTTAGAAGTTAATGGTAAACTACATTCTTTCACAATTTTTGGATTCCCAGCTTTATCGGTATGATTCATAACGACTATTACTCTTTTAGCTTTTTGAGCTAAATCCATCGCCCCACCTATTCCTGGTACACGCTTTCCAGGTACAATCCAGTTTGCTAAATCTCCTTTTTCACTAACTTGCAATGCCCCTAGTACTGTTAAATCTAGTAAACCTCTTCGTATAATGCCAAAAGCAGTAGCACTATCAAAATAGCTAGCACCTTTTAAAACAGTGATTGGGAAACCACCTGCATTACATAAATTTTCATCTTCTTTCCCTTTTTCGGGACTCGGTCCAATTCCCATAACGCCATTTTCCGCATGGAACATAACATGTACATCTTCCGGTAAGTAATCAGGAACAATGGATGGAATTCCAATCCCTAAATTTACGATCATTCCGTTTTTTATTTCCTTAGCAGCTCGCATTGCAATTTTTTGACGAAAGTCTATTCCCATGCCCATTTCCAGTTCACTCCTTCTGATGAAATTATGTAATCAACAAACACACCTGGAGTTACGATTTCCTCAGGATTCAACGAGCCAAGTGGAACAATTTCTTCCGCTTCTACAATCGTAATATCTCCTGCCATAGCCATATGAGGATTCATATTCCTTGCACTCTTGTCAAAAATCAAATTTCCAAATGGATCAGCTTTCTTTGCAAAAATAATACTGACTTCTGCTTTAAGAGCTTCTTCAACTAGAAATTGTTTACCTTTAACAGATACTTTCTCTTTACCGTTTTCTGCCATACTATCAAGACCTACATCTACTAAAACTCCTCCAAGCCCCATTCCTCCAGCTCGTATACGCTCTGCTAACGTACCTTGCGGAGAAAATTCTACTTTGAGCTTACCTTCCGTCATTAATTTTCCTGCAAACGGATTTGATCCTATATGGGATGTCACAATTGACTTAACCCTTTCATTCCTTACCATCCTTCCGATACCAATGTCCGGAAATCCAGTATCATTACAAATAAAATGAAGATCCTTAACCCCACTATCAAATAATGCTTGAAGTAAAGTTGGCGGTGAACCGACTCCTCCAAATCCTCCAACCATTAGTGTCATGTCGTCATGAAAAAATTGAAGAATTTGTTCCATTGTTGCTATTTTTTTATAAGTATTTTCAACTAAATTCATACGATTTCCTCCGTAGCTGAATAAGTTAAATGGGATTGTTCCATTTCTAATTCTTTTAAACCATCTGTAAGAATTTGAAGCAATTCATCCAGCTCTCCATAAGTAATCGTTAAAGGTGGTGCAATCATGAAAGCTGAATCTTCTTTTCCGTTTTTTCCAGCAACTGAAGGGTATAACAGTAAACCCTTACTCATTACTCTTTGAATAAAGGAACTTGATTTTATATCATGAATAAATTCAATGCCGATTAACAAACCTTTTCCTCTAACATCTCCTATGAATGGAAATTTCTCCTTTAATCCTTGGAGCCTATTCAATAGATAATTACCTTTTTCTTCTGCGGCTTGTACTAAATTATGCTTCTCAACATATTCAATAACGGCCAATGAAACAGCAGCTGATAGTGGGTTGGCACTAAAAGTATGTCCACTCATTACAAGCCTTGAACCTTGCATAATCGGTTCAATAACTCGATCGCTAGCAATTGTTGCAGCCATTGGTGTATAGCCAGATGTTAATCCTTTTCCAAGCGTAACGATATCAGGCTGAACACCCCAATGCTCCATTGCAAACATTTTTCCAGTACGCCCAAGGCCAGTCATAACCTCGTCTGCAATCAGTAAAATATCGTACTTATCACAAATAGCTTTAATTCTTTGGTAATAACCTTTAGATGGTACAATCGCACCACCTGCAGCACCGATAATTGGTTCAGCAATAAATGCTGCAATATGTTCAGGGCCAATTCGATCAATGGCTGTTTCTAATTCAGATGCACACGCCAAATCACAAGATGGATGTTCTAAGTTGAAAGGACAACGATAACAATAAGGTGGTGAAACTGAAGGGTAATCCTCCAAGATTGGTACAAAACGTTGACGTCTTAAAGGGTGACCTGACATAGAAAGTGCTCCAATTGTTATGCCATGGTAGCTCATCCAGCGTGAGAGAATTTTATTTTTCCCCTTCATTCCCTTTTCTTGGTAATGCTGTATCGCCAGTTTCATAGCAGTTTCTGTTGCTTCAGTACCACTATTAACAAAGAACGTCCAATTTAAATCACCTTGAGTGATATCACTCAGCTTCTTTGCTAGCTTTTCAGCAGGTTCACTAGTAAACTGTGAACGGTAAACAAAAGATACTTGTTTTGCTTGTTCAGTCATAACATCAATGATTTCCTCAACACCATGACCAATTCCTACAGTAATTGCACCAGATGAACCATCAATGTACCTTTTACCATCTTTATCAAATAGGTACACACCCTTTCCATGAGAAATCATAGGGTAATGCTGGCCAAGTAATGGTTTAATTAAATAATCTCTTTCCATTTTTCATCCCCACCCTTCCTTATATAAAACGAAAAAAGCCACACTACTAAATATTGGAAATTTAAATAGAGGGTATTTTTAGTATTCTTGCTTTCTGAGATACTTCCTTTTTATTTTTTACACTTAATCTCTGTAATCAAAAATTAATTAACTGTTTTTACTTCTTAACAAAAGATTTGTACAGATAGTTGCCCGCCCCAATTGATAGCCATATACATATCTATATAAAGAAAACTCGTCGACTGAAGAACCTTTTAGATGAAGTCAGAGGCGTAGTTGTACTTATACTTAACCCTTAAAATTGGCAACCACGTCGAGTTAGATTCCTTGCAGCCAATTTATAATTTTTAACGTGAAAAAAATAGGGATCACAATCAGTTGGCGGTGAAGATTAAAAATGGATTTATCGGAGATAGTTAGAGCTGAGATAGATAGTCTAATAGATAAAATAAAATTAGATCAGAGTGATGATGGATCATGGAGATATTGTTTCGAAAGCGGTCCTATGACAGATGCCTATATGATTATTATTTTAAGAACGATTGAATGTCATGATGAGGAACTAATTAAGAAGCTGGTAAATCGTTTATTAATAAAGCAAGACGCCAGTGGGGCCTGGAAGCTTTTTGATGACGATTCAGGAAATTTATCGGTAACTGTAGAAGCTTACACTGCATTGCTGTTCTCTGGTTATATAGAAATTACTGATGATATAATGAAGAAAGCAGAAGCGTTCATTCGTCAAAATGGGGGATTAGAAAGTGTACACGTCTCCACAAAATTTATGCTTGCTTTACATGAATTGTACCCATGGCCCAGGGTTTTTCCAGTCCCTCTCCTTTTAATGAATTTACCAAAGTTTTTTCCTTTTTCCTTCTTTAAATTTAGTTCTTATGTTCGATTCCACTTTGCCCCACTTTTAATATTAGGACATAAAAAATTTACGATTAAAAATAAATGGACGCCTACAATACAACATTTGTTTACAAACAATAAATTTAGCAAAAAGCGGAAATTCCCAAATTTTAAAATACCTTTCACAAAATCTTTATCCAAAATGGCTATTAAGAAGGCAGAGAAATATATTCTTCAAAATATTGAAAGGGATGGAACATTATCTAGTTATGCCAGCGCTACTTTTATTGGAGTTTATGCACTTCTTTCATTAGGCTATCAGGTTACTTCTCCCGTAATTCAAAATGCTGTTTTAGGTATAAAGTCTTTCCTATTTGAATTGGAAGATTCCCTTCATATCCAAAATTCCCCTTCGACAATATGGGATACAGCACTTACTAGTTACGCATTACAGGAAGCAGGTGTGCCAATAAATGATAAAGCGATCGAGTCTGCTTCTAACTACTTAGTCTCTCTCCAACATACACTAGTCGGGAAAGACCATCAGATTTGTTTAGGTGGATGGGGATTTTCGGACAGCAATACTCAAAATCCGGATGTAGATGATACCCAAGCAGTCTTAAGAGCAACAACTGATTTCTCTTTAATAGATGACGATTATCGAAAATCTTGGAACGCTGGAGTGAAATGGTTATTTGATATGCAAAATAAGGACGGCGGATGGGCCTCATTTGAAAAAAACAGTAGCAAATACTTAAAACTCATTTTCCCTATCCAAAACTTTGTTGATACTGCAATTGATCCATCTACAGCAGATTTGACCGGTCGAACAATCGAATTTCTAGGATCCAAATTAAAGTTAACTATGGTTCATCCAAGAATTGAAGATGGGGTTAATTGGTTAATCCATCATCAACACGAAGATGGTTCCTGGTATGGTCGTTGGGGAATTTCATATATTTATGGAACATGGGCCGCTATTACTGGTATGAAATCGGTCGGAATCCCTTCAAGTCACACTAGCATTCAAAAGGCTAATAACTGGCTACTCAATATAAAAAACGAAGATGGTGGCTGGGGTGAGTCTTGTAGAAGCGACATAGAAAGAAAGTATATCCCTCTTTCTTATTCGACAATTGTTCATACATCGTGGGTTGTGGATACGCTCATTTCCATCAACGATTATCCTACTAGTGAAATTGATGATGGAATAGTAAACATTTTAAACTGGTTAAAGGTCCATGATAAGCGAATGACCTATCCAACAGGTGGTGGATTACCAGGTCATTTTTATATAAATTACCATAGCTATCGTTATATTTGGCCTTTATTGACTTTAAGTCATTATCTAAAAAAATATGAGACAAGTGACTAATTTGCGATTTCTAGTTAAACGCCTTGTCCTTATTTTCTTTGACGGCATATACTACATTGTATTTGTGTATATGTCATTTTAGTTTATGGTTTAAACAATAAAGGAGTGGCTTTATGGGAAATCTTGACCCAAGCTTAATGAGAGAATTTTGTGGTAAAATTTGTGATCCTCGCAAGTTTCCACGCATTTATAGTATTCTTCGATCATATCGAAAAAATGATTTAAAAAGCCGAGAAGGTGCATGTCATATGATTGACAGACTATCGGATTGCTGCAGTGTATCAATAACTGCGGAACAACGCGAAAACGCAGCTCAATGGCTAATGAATTGTGACGTAAACCCACAAGATCCTGATCACCAAAGAGAAATGTGGAATATGATAAAAAGCAGTAGAAGACGTTCTTGGTTTTAATTAATTGCAGACAGTAATTTTTATATTTTTTTAAATAAAAGGCCTATAAGCTTTCTCTTTTGAACTATTTCTAAGAGGGATTTTATAGGCCTCTTTGTATGGTGATTTTATATAAAAATTAAGAGAAGACGATAGATTCCTTATACAACTAATTGGCAGTTTAGTGGAATAAGGAAATTATCATTCAGGCAGATTAGTACAGAAGTGATTTATATGAAACGGATTCTAATTTCACTTGTTATATGTTTGTTATTCTGGAATTTCTCTTTGCCTTACCGAGTGGTAGCAGAAACTAATATTACAAGCGAGGAAAAACATACTGATTTTTATGATGCTTTTTTAGTTTTATTAGACCCATATGCGAGGAAAGCGATAAACAATAAGTACCCATCTCGTAGTTATGGGTTATGGAATGCAGAAATATTAGATGTGAATCGAAAAACTGGAGGATATTCACAATATGATTTTACGATAAAGGTTAAATATGATACATATACAGGTCCACATAATCCACCAGAAGGTCCAGTTACTATAACTTTTGATGTAAAAATAGATAGAGTTACTGTAACAAAAGTTGAAGGATGATTTTAAAAATCATTTTATTCAACTAACTGATGCGATAGTTACATAAGACTTTGGGTTACGATCATCGGACCTGTTTTACTATTTGGTAGCGTAGTAAGGTATATTAGTTCAAATCTATATCAGGAGGAATTGAAAATGGAAGATCAAATTAAAGTAGAAATTCAAATAAGTGCTGTTGGTGAAGTTACAGTAGATGGTTATGATGATGCATATAAAAACTATGAAATAGGAAGGACAAAAACTCTTACAAAATCAGTTACATTGGGAAATCTTGAAGGGATGATTAATGAACTTTTTGAAGAAGTTCAGTTAACGTATGACAACCCAGAGCATTTAACAGCAAAAATAGTTATTAGAGCGAAAAAAGATCAAAATAAGATTAGGTATCTTGGATAATAAAGTGAAAAACCTTATTCAACTAACGCGTGCGTTAGTTCAATAAGAAATATATTTAATCCCACCAAACTGAATAAAATTTGTAACCTTCAAATAATTTTACACCAAAAGAATATCCTTCTTAAACTTCCGATGGTTCCAATTCTTTAACCCATTCTTCAACTGAAGAATTATCTGCATTAGTTAATATATAAACTCTTTCAGAAAAAGCCCAATAATCGACGTCTTCCTCAATCTACATAATTTCTACAAAAGTTATTTGGATGAAATTTACTTAGCCCCAAGGCTCCCATCAATTAAAAAAATTCATTTTCTACTATTTTTGTATTACTATTGAATCAAAACAGGAGGTTGAACTATGGACTTAAAGTTATCTGGAAAAAAGGCACTTATTGTTGGAGGAAGCCGAGGTATTGGTAAAGCTATTGCTCGTCAGCTGGCTTTAGAAGGTGTAGATTGTACGATTTGTTCAAGAAATGAATCCACACTAAAGATTGCTGCAGAGGATTTGGCACAAGAAACGAAGCGAAACATCTATCCGATTGTGGCTGATATTACCGATCCAAACTCTATCTTAAATCTAGTTGAAAAATCAGCAGCAGTAATGGGAAGCATAGATATATTAATCAACAGCGGAGCCCGTGTTGGCGGACATGAGCCAGAGGATTTTTATAGTATTAAAGAAGAACTTATTTTGAAAGATTTTGAAGAAAAGTATATGGGCTATTTTCGTTGTATCCGAGCTGTCGCTCCTTATATGATTGAAAATAAATGGGGACGTATTATAAATATAAGTGGTCTGGCTGCTAGGATTGGCGGCAATTATTTTAGTTCCGGGCCACGTAATGCATCTGTTGTCCATTTAACAAAATCTGCATCTTTGGAATTAGGAAAGCACGGAATTAACGTCAATGCTATTTATCCAGGGATTGTTGAAACGGAATCGTTTAGAGAACGGGTCAATAGTAAGGAAGCTATACACCAGGCAGAATCTCTGAATTCCCTCGGTCGCTTGATTACACCAGAGGAAATTGCATATGTCGTTACCTTTCTAGCTTCTCCTTTATCAGCATCGATTACTGGAGATGTTATTCCGGTAACTGGTGGCATTGGAAATACCGTTTATTTCTAAAATACTTGCTTGAAACTTTTTACTGTTTCATGGAATACAAATTAATAGTGTATGAAAAATAAAAACTCTAAATTAAACGATCCTCATTAAATTTTTTATTAAAAGTCAATGAAATAGTAATGAACTCCTATATTTATGTGATTAAATATAATGTCACACATTTTATAAGGTAAAAATAATAGGATAGATAAACAGGGGAGTATACCCGTTTATCTATCCTTTTTGTACAACATATGACCACATTTACTACTACAACAAGGGTTTTTACCACAACAAAAATTTAATATACTTATGTAACTAAAGCATGCTTTAGTTAGTTAAGCAGCAAAAAAAGGATCAATAACTTAGATTTTTTTATATAAAAAAATCTGAAGCAGCTCTAACATACGATTTATCGTATAACTGGTCTCTAAACAAATCATCATATATACCTTTTGAACTACTACCATTACCACTAAAAAAAAGAGTGTCCCTAAAAAGTAACCCCTTTTAAGACACCCTATGCTTTATCAAAAGTTTCTTAACCAAGTCCTCGAACCGATAATCCACCATCACTAGAAATGACTTCACCAGTGATTGCACGTGACTGGTCAGATGCTAAAAGTACATATGCTGCAACATGATCTTCAGGCATTTGTGCAAGTTGAAGTGGATTTCTTCTTTTTATATTGCTTGCTTTCGTATCATTATCTACGGATTTAGTAAAAGTACGTAAAGGTGGGATGACCGTTAGTGCTGTTAAAGTCCCTCCTGGCGCTACTGCATTTACTCGTATATTTGGTGCTAGTTCAAAGGCAAGTTGACGCATTAATCCGATTTGAGCATGCTTACTAGCCGTGTACCATACTCCACCACCGTCTGGATAGAAGCTTGCACCAGATACTGTAAAAATAATATTACCATTTGTTTTTTGTAATTCCTCTAAAGCTGCTTTTGCACCAAAAAATGATCCTTTTACGTTTATATTTAATAGGTAATCATATGCATCTGATAGGGCCTCTGGTGTTACATCAGCGAATTTTGCAAATCCATCGAAAACGCCTGCATTTGCAATAAATACATCTAGTTTACCAAACTGTTTAACTGTCGCTTTTACAGCTCGCTCATTATCTTCATATTTGCTTACGTCACCTTGAATGATAAGGAGATTGTCATTAAATTCTTCTTTCATTTGCTCTAGTGTTTCAAGTGAGCGACCAATAATACTTACCTTTGCTCCTTCTTGAATGAATCGTCTTGTAACGGCCGCTCCTATACCAGAAGCGCCTCCTGTAATTAACACTACTTTATCTTTTAATAACATCACTTGGCCTCCTTTTTCTTCTATTAAACAAAGATTGCAAGATTTCTAGTATTAATTGTTGTTTGATCTACAATAAATACCCTCTTTGAAAGCTTCCACTTCCCATCTTCATATGTAAACTCGTCATGACGTTCTCCAGAAATTAAATCATGGTGAATATCTGTGCTGCGGCTACGGTAAATCAGTAAGTAACTATTAACTACCGCTTTCTCTTCTTTAACTAGCTCTTTTACGCTAACATTACTTACAAAACGGCGGGTTCTTGAAGGAGGAATTTCAGCCCATGCATAGTCAGTTTTCAATCGATCTACTCGAAGCTTTAATAATTCAATATCATCATTAAAAGTAAACATCTCAGTAGAATAGTCTGGGCGCACAGTTCCTTCTTTATTTACGCGTACAGGCATTTGATAGATTAAATTCGAATGCATTAAACTAAACCAATCATCAAATTCAATATCATCAAGTAATTTTGCTTCGTCAATTAACCACTGTTCAAATTGTAATTTCGCTATTAATTTTTCAACATTCATTTTTCTTCCTCCCCCCTTTATTACTTTGTCATTAATTCAAGCCAATACTGATAAAAATTGCGTTGACTTGCTTCTGTAAATTTATCATCATAGGCTACCCCAGGTCCGATAAAATTGACAGGTTCACGATGTAGTCCCATTGTATAGTTATAAGTTAAATTCTTTTGAAATGGCATTGGGCCTTGAGCTGCTTCCGTTATGTCTGTGAATACTTCAGTATCATCCTGTTCAAAAATACCAGATGGACTAAACGTTAAGATAAAGGAATCTCTTGATCGATTTTTCCATTCCTGAGAAGCATTTTTTTCTACTAGCATCCATGCAATTACTTCCATTTTATTGTGACTAATTGGTCTCCACATTCTAATTGAAGTATTCGAAATTAATTCGCCTTTAACTTTTGTGTGAGATATTAAAAATGACATATTCGGAAAAGCATTGCCAATCATATTTTTTAAGTTTGATAGAACTTCATATTGTTCTTCTGACAAGTTACTTTTATACTCGTCCTTCAATTCTTCAGGAAAAGCAAAGTCTGGGTTTGGTGTTCCAAGGTTTAATCCATGTCCGTTTTCAGTATGAATTTGAAAACCGCGCTTCGAATATGTCGCATTTGGTACCATGCCTAATTTTGCAATTGAACCGTGAGTTACCATCGTATGGTATGAATCACCTACAAAGTTATCAGAACCGACCTTCCAGTTTGATTTAACGATAAAACGTTGAGGAGCTCCAATTACTTCCATCTCAGCTCGTCCTACTACGATATCTAAATACCACTTAAAATCGCCGAGAAACTCTTCAAGAGGCTCTGCATTTTCGTCCCAATTTCCGAATAAAAGTCCTTTATATGATTCTAGCTTCACTTGGTGAAGACTCATTTTTGATCGGTCAAGTCTCTCGCCATAAATATCTTTTTGAAGTGGTACTCCAACAAGTTCACCTGTATTTTTAAAGTTAAATCCGTGATATGGACATGTAAATAAAGTCTTGTTTCCTTTATCAGCACGGCACAGCTTCATGCCACGATGTGTACACATATTGTAAAATGCATTGATTTCTCCCATACTTTCCCGTGAGATAATGATTGAATATCCTGCAAGCTCACGGGTCATAAAGTCCCCTGGATTTGGAATTTCGGATTCATGTCCAAGAAAAACCCATGTTTTTAAAAATACTTTTTCATGCTCTAATTCGTAAACGGCTTTATCACCAAGAAGATATGCAGGAATGACTCCTTCATCTGGTTTGACAGTTTCGTTTAAGTAATTTACTAGTTGTTCTTTTGATAATTCATCTAAAGTTTTTTCTGTTTTAATCATGCACAGCACTCTCCCTTCATATTTTGACTATCTACCCAACTTGTACATATTTATCCTTGTTTTGTAACGTTGCCAAAACGCTTAACGCTGCTAAATAACTTGTTTTAGGATTATTTGGCATTGGATCATTTTCGATTTCAAGTTTAAGTTTGCCGAACGCACCAGATGCTTCAATTAAATGACTATTTTTTATTGCAATTGGATCAGCAATAATTTTCACTTTTGTATTGTTAGCACCAAGTCCAGCTAAGGATAATACAATTGCCACATTAATATTTCTTGGGTATAGCTTAATTGCTTCAGCCGCAGAGCCTTCAAACAATATCGTTTCTTTATCTAACACTTCTTTTGATAAGGCTCCCGGTGGTTTTCTAGTTGTAATTGAAACAGCCTCTAGACCACCCACAGCTTTTGCTGACTTTAAAATATCCAATCCACCAATAGCCCCTGAAGGTAAAAAAACGTTTACACCATATCTTGAACAAACCTCTCTAACTCTTTCTTCAAAAGCAAAATCAGCCAGGACTCCAATGCTACTTAACAATAATTCTTTTCCGCCTTCAAGAACTTTTATAGCGTACTCCTTTGCAGCTTCAACTGTTGCAGCTTCAATGACCAAATCTACATCTGAAAGAAGTAGCGCATCTACACTTTGATAAGCTTCTGTTTCAAATTCTTGAGCAAGCTGGACGCCTGATTCTTCGCAACGCGTATAAATTGAAACAATCTTTCCACCTGGTAACATTCCATCTTTATTTATAGCTTGAAGAAGAAATTGGCCAATATTCCCACACCCGATTAGACCTAGTTTCATGCCCATTCACCACCCTTAGTTTGCAAATCCGTATGAATCTGCAAAGAATTCCAATCCACAGTGTCTTGTTTCCCTTGAAACACCACTCTCTTTTAATCCTGGGAAATCCAATGCTAAATCATTAAAGATGGTGTGATTATTATGAAAAACTGCGCCTGCTTCTAATCGATCTGCCATTTCAATAGCCAATTCTTCATTTTCCGTCCAAACAGAAGCTCTTAAACCAAATTCACTATCATTTGCTAGTTTGATAACTTCGTCAATAGTTGAAAAAGGTAGAATAGGAATTACTGGTCCAAATTGTTCTGCACGAACGATCTCACTTTGCTGATCAATACCTGTCACGATTGTTGGTAAGATGTAGTATCCTTGATCCCACATATCAGGATTCAGTTGAATTCCAGCTGTTATTATATTTGCACCTGCTTTTTCAGTACGCTCGATCAATCCATTAACATAGTCATACTGAGCTTTATTATTTAATGGGCCCATCGTTACATCAGGTTGAATACCATCACCTACAACAATACGCTCAAATTCTTTTTTCAGTTTTTTTACTAATTCAACATATCTAGATTCTTGTACATATACACGCTTAATTGCCGAACATACTTGGCCAGCCGCTTTTAAAATACTCATTCTTAATCGTCTAATAGCTTCTTCATCTAAGTTTGCATCTTCTAAAATGATTGCTGGGTCATTCCCACCAAGCTCCATATATACTTTTTGAAGATTTCCAGAGGACTTTTTCATAATATCTTTACCTGTTTGTGTACTTCCGACAAAAGCAATCGTACGAACTCGTGAATCGGAACAAAGCTTGTCACCAATCATTTTTCCTGATCCTGTTACAATATTGATTACACCAGGCGGAAAATGTTTAGCCACCACTTTTAAACAAGCCATAATGGTAAGTGGACAATTTGTCGCAGGTTTCACGACAACTGTATTACCTGCTAAAACAGCAGGAATCACTCGTTTAAATGTTAAAATCATAGGAGAGTTCCAAGGAGTAATTACTGCAGTAACCCCTCTAGCTCTTCTTCTTACTTGAACTTTTTGATTTCCTGAAAGTATTTCTGGACTCCACCATTTAAGTAGCTCATCCGCTCCACCCTTCATTACTTCAACGCAGCGCAATAAGTCTTTTTTAGCTTCTACTAGTGTTTTTCCATTTTCACGAACAAATAACGAAACATGTTCTTCAATGATTTTAGAAAGTTCCTGTGCTGCTGCTTTCATTCTTTCTACACGATCCTGAATCTCACTCTTTGACCAAAGTTCAAATGCATTCGATGCTGCATTAATTGCTTCGTTTACGATTTCCTCAGTACATAATGCAACTTTACCGATTACTTCCGACTTATTTGCAGGATTAATAATATTTGCTGTTTCCTTACTTTCTTTCCATTCACCATTTATGAGATATCTCCCTGATACAACTGGATATGTCGAAATCATATTTAATCTCCTTTATAATTTTTTTGGCTTAAAGCTTTCAGCTGCTCCTGGAGGTCCACCAAAAGGTTTTGCCATAGGTCCAACTGCTTCCATATCTACAACGATCATTGTTGGCTTTCTTCTTTCAGTTGCTTTCTTTAATTCATTAACAAATTCGTCTGCTGATCCAATACGTGCTGCTTCAAAATGCATTGACTCAGCTAGTTTTACAAAATCAGGACTTAATAAATTCACTGCTACTTGGCGACCGTATGCCGCTTCTTGAATATTACGAAGAACCCCATAGCCAGAATCATCAAATAACACAACAATAATAGGAAGATTTTCTTCAGCTGCAGTCACCATTTCACCTACATTAACCATAAACCCACCATCTCCAGCCATTAATACGACTGTTTGATGAGGGCAACCCAATTGAGCTCCTATAGCTGTAGGAAGACCTTGACCGATCCCGCCACCTGATGCGTGAATAGATGTTCTCGGTTCATAAATATCGAATATTCTACTACCCCATACATTTGCTTGTACTGTCACATCTCGAACCAAAATCGTATCTCTCGGTAAAATCTCTCTCATACCATCTACAAACTGTTCAAACGGACCAAGTGTTTTACGAAGTTGTCCTCGCACTTCATTTCTTAGTGAACGTACTTCTTCTATGTAAGAAGGTAAAACCGAAATAGACTTTTCATCAATTTTATTTATTAAAGCTGATAAAATATCTTTTGCATCGCCGACTAACCCAACTGTTGCTTTATAATTACGATTAATTGCATTAAAATCTGCATCAATTGAAATATGTTCTTCTGGGACAGTGACTTTCCAGTTAGAAGTTTCATTTCCTCTGAAACGTACACCTACGCTAATCAATAAATCTGCATTTCTCAAAAACTCTTTTGTCGACTCATTGGCTGCAAAATGACCTATACATTGCTCATGATCCTCTGGTATCGAACCTTTTCCAGATTGACTTGTAATGACAGCAGCTCCAAGAATTTCAGCTAAATTTGTTAACTCCTTTGAGGCATTGGCAGAAATAACACCACCACCAGCCCAAATAACTGGACGACGTGCTTCTGAAATTTTTGAAATTGCGATATCTGGTATTACGGTAGTCAATTGCGGTTTAAAAACATCTACCTGTACTTTATCGATTGAAACGTCCTCAATAATTGCTGATTGAAAGTCGATTGGAATTTCTAAGCTAACTGGTCCTGTTGGAGCAGTTAATGCTTCTTCAATTGCTTTTCTTACTACACCAGCTGTTTGTTCTGGTCTTCTAAGCCTTACAGCATTTTTACAAGCACCGCTCATCATTGAAAGCTGGTCTTTGCATTCATGTATGTACCCTTTACCCGTACCAAGATAAGGTGATGCTACTTCTCCAGTCAGATGAAGTAGTGGAACTCCAGCTGCCCATGCTTCTACTAATGAACCAGCAGCGTTTCCAGCTCCTGTTCCTGTACTAGTAATAACTACACCTAATTTTCCTGTCGAACGTGCATAGCCATCTGCCATATTTACTGCTCCACTTTCTCCTCGTGAACAGATCAGCTTGATACTTCCATCCCTTAGAATCGCGTCATAGATGGGCATATTGTGAATACTTACGATTCCAAAAGCGACTTCTACACCTGCTTGAACTAACTCTTTTACGACGGCATCCGCAGTAGTAAATACGATCTCTTCTTGATTTTTCATCTTAGTATCCTACCTTTGTCTTATAATTTATTTAAAGTGCTTTACCGATTGCACCTGCAGTTTCAATTGTAGAACCAGCTACATAACTCGCTTTGTCTGAAGCAAGAAAAACAATTACACTAGCAACTTCTTCCGCTTCACCTACACGACCTAGTGGAATATTTCTTTTTATCGCAAGATCTTTATAATATTCTTCGGGATCCATATCAGGAGCATTCTTCAGCCTTCTACGTTCCCATTGATCTGTCCGAATTAATCCAAGACTAACTGAATTGACTAAAATATTGTCAGATGCTAATTCTTGAGACAACGTTTTACTTAAATTTAAAAGTCCTGCACGGGTTGCTGCTGTTGCTACCATGTGACGCTCAGGCTCTTTTGCTAGAGTTGCATTTATATTAATAATTCGGCCCCCTCCTCTTTTCACTAAATAAGGATGAGTTGCACGAACTGCATAAATAATTGCGAAATACTTTAATTGGATTTGTTCCTGCCACTGTTCATCAGTAATATCGAAAAAATGCCCCATAACACTTTGACCAGCTGCATTCACTAACGTATCAATTCCACCAAACTTTTCTGCTGTTTGTTGAATAAACGAATTAACTTCCTCTTTTGATGTAACATCACACGTCGCAGCAAATAGATCTTCGCGTTTGCCATATGTGAGTAAATGCTCTAATGCTTTATCTGCGCGCTCTTTGCTTCTTCCGCAAATTGCTACTTTAGCACCTTCACCTAAAAATAATTCAGCTGTCTTCAGTCCAACACCAGAGGTGCCACCCATAATTACTGCAACTTTTCCCTTTAACCCAAGATCCATCCCGTCACCCCTTATTAAAGCTTTCATGGTTCTTATTCCTTAAAGCATTTTTATTTAAACTTTTTATCGCACTTTAACTGTGGTATCTACCCAGCCACGATCTGGCTCTCCGCCCATCGCTTTACGAGCTTCTGGTTTTGGTGGACCAGCAATTCCCCATTGATCCATTAGATGTGGCACGCGTTTCCAAACTCGCGCTCTCCACTCAGCCTCATCTTCAATTGTTTCAAGATAACATGTATATTCCATGACAAATCCACCAAGATCTTGAAAATAACAAAAGATATTATTACCAGGACCATGTCGACCTGGACCCCATAACTCACTTAATCCGACTTTCCTAACATTACTAATACCTCGCATCAGTTCATCCACCGAATCAACTTCGTAAGCAATATGATTAACTGAAGCGTGTGCATCTTGGTTAAATGCAATCGAATGATGTTTTCGATTACACCTTAAGAAGGACATTTGGTGCTCACTCCAATCCGTGACTTTGAATCCAAGCACATCAGTATAAAACCCCACGATCATATCTAAATCTTTTGTGTTCATAACTACATGGTTTAATTTCACAGGATCAACGTTTTTATTAGTCCAAATTGATGTTTGAACCTCTACCCAAGCAGAAAGTTCAATTACACGGTTTTCTGGATCAACAAATCGAAGACCATATCCTCCACCAGCTTCATCCAAATAACCTGGCTCTTCAACAATATGTACACCTTTTGAATGTAAGATTTCCGCTGCGCGATCAACTGCATTTTTATCGACCATTCCAAATGCGATGTGATGCAAACCGCATTTCTCACCCTTTCGAAGACTTAGTATATGATGCTCAGGTCCTGCCCCTCGAAAATAAGCAATATTGTCATCCGAAGCATTTACACGATCTAAACCCCAAACTTTTTCGTAAAAGTTCACTTGTTCCTCAAAGTTTGGTGTGATCAAACTTATATGTCTTAAATGAGTAATTCCTAGCACCAACAATCCCTCCCATTTATTTATATAAAGCGCTTTCTTTTATTAACTCTATTGAAAAAGGCAGCTGCAATTTATTCAAAATGCAGCTGACCCTTTTTAATTAACCTTTGATGATTGCTTCTCTTTCTTTAGCACGTTGTTTACGAAGTTCTTCAAGTGCGCTACCTTCTGGATAGGTTGGAAGGTTTGGTTTCACTGCGCCAAGCATAACTAACATACGTGCTTCAGTATCTCCATCATTTCTAATGCCTCGATGAACACCAGGAGGAGAACTGATACAATCTCTAGCTTTTAAATTAATTTCATGTACTTCATCTTTACCAACTTCTTGAATTAAAGCAGTAACTTCTCCCTCAAGAATAAAAAATACTTCTTCTACATCATCGTGTAGATGTAAAGGTCCGATACAGCCAGGAGGTAGAACCATTGTACTTAATGTAAAATGTTCTGCTGTAATTACATTTGAATCATTATTCGCTGTCGCACCACGTCCAATATAACGCATTTGAGCACGCTTATATTTCGGATCAATTTCCTCTTGAAACTTTAAAACATTCCAATCTAGCGTACGGTCTTCTAAGCGAGCCACGTATTTTTTTTCAAATTCTTTAACTGAAAAAGTTTCATTTGTCATTTTTAAAATCCTCCCTGTATTGTTGTTCTTTTTAAACAAAATGTTTTGTATCGAACACTTTTTGTGTTTTATATACAAAACAGTGTTTTATCTATAAAATAATTCTAGGATGGATTATTCTTTGTGTCAACATAGTTTTTAGAAAATTTTGATATGTCATAAAAGTTAAATATAAAAAAACACTGTATTTCCAAGGTTTATAACTTGTTTTTTTTTGCAAAAAAAATATGGGTTCCCTTAGTTTGGGAACCCATCAGTGTGTGTACAAATTACAAAAAACTTGGGTTTCAGACTGATTGCAAGCGCTTGTCTTTCGAGGCGCGAAGTCTGGTGAGGAGCGGAGTTACCTTAGACGGTAATGAGCACCGCAGACAGGCGAAGCAACGAAGAAAGCGAGCGTTTGGCGGGCAGTCTGATGGGTTCCCTTAGTTTGGGAACCCATATTTTTAAATTTAACTATTTTACCTGATTTGAAACTCTGCCATTGTAACCCATATAGTTTGATAGTAAAACAGAGACATCTAGAAGTTTAGGCAATGCTACTTTATTCATGAAATCTTCTTGATAAGATAATTCAGTCGCTACGATATTCAGTGCTGCCAATACTTTTCCTGTTCTACCGTAAATAGGTGCAGCGATTGAATGAATACCTTGGTGAAATTCTCCACTAGTCATTGAATAGCCATTTTGGCGTATTTTATCTAATTGATCCATAAACTCTCCAGGCGTCGTTAACGTTTTATCTGTATAAGGTGTTAAATTTGTAACTTGGAATAGTTGCATAAGACTTTCCTTTGGCTCGTATGCAAGAAGTAGCTTTCCATTTGCAGTTGCATGAGCTGGTAGTCTTAGACCAATATTGACATTGACTGCCGATACCCCTCTAACTGGTGCACTCCCAACATAAACTACTTCATGTCCATCTAAAATTGACAAATGACAAGAAGCACCGATTTCATCACGTAATGATTCCATATAAGGTTGTGCAATTTCAGGTATTTTCAAGCTATTTATATAACTAAAACCTAATTCAAGAACTTTAGGAGTTAACGAATATTGTTTCGTATTTTCATCCTGTGTTAAGTATCCAATTGACTGCAATGTATAAAGTAATCGATAAGGTACTGTTCTGCTTACCCCTAACTTTTTTGCAATCTCTGAAAGTGACAAACTAGGATGTTCCTCATTAAAAAGCTTAATAATTTCTAATCCTCTAACTAAAGAATTAGCGCTATATTTTTCTTTTTCTACATTATCCATCGAGCATACCTCTCCTAATACAATAAATTCATTTCTACTTTTGACTTATCGGTTGTTTCTTTAAAAAGTTTAACACGGATTGATTAAATATTTTAGGGTCTTCTTGATAGCATAAATGCCCTGTATTTGGAACGATAACAAATTCTGAATTTGGAATCAACTCGTGAAAAATTTGTGATTCACTTACTGGAGTTACTTGGTCTAACTCCCCACACATAACAAGTGTTGGAACAGATATTGAAGACAGAATCTCCATTTGGTTTAAGTTCGATAATGAGTAGGAAACAGAACGGTAACCAGATAGACGAACTTGTGACATTATACGTTCTGCCTCTTTTATAACCTCAGGTGATGCATTTGGCGCAAGTAATGCTTTTACTCTTTTTCTGGCTAGTTCTGTTGGATGTAGATTTTCAATTGAGTTTAATCTATTTTGAAGTTTGTTCTCGTTTTCTTCTCTACTTAACCCAGCTGCTCCACGTGTTGCATCTGAAATAATTAACGCATCGACTATATGTGGAAAACGATTCGTAAAATCAATTGCAATTGCCGATCCCATTGAATGACCTAGTAAATAGATAGAATCAAACCCTAGACTATCCAAAAACTCTTTAAGAACATTAGCGAACTCGGAAAATTCATGGAACTCCTTTTGTAGATCGGAACTCCCACCATAACCTGGTGCATCCCAAACAATAACTCTATACTGTTCCTTCAATTCACTTAATTGATGCTTCCATGACTGTGAATTATTACCCAAACCATGTAAAATTACAAGAGGTTGTCCTTCTCCTGATTCTTGATAATGAATCGATAACTCTTTTAAATGACTAATCGGCATTCGCATTACCTCCACTCTATTTTCTATACTCAAATTCTACTAAGCTAAATATCAAAAAACATAATGTTTCATATAAAAAACATGTTTTTTTAACTTGAATTATAGATTTGTCAGAATTTAATGTCAATAACTCAATTTTTCATTGGATAGGTAAATAATTGATTATGCATCAAAACATAAAAACTGGAAAATTTTTCAGTAAAATCATAATTGACAAACTTTTCTAATTATTTTATCTTTAAAAGAGTTTCATCTTTAAAATATGAAACAGTGTTTTATATTCAAAACATTAACACATCGAAAGGAGTGGATCGCTCAAGTTTGAGCCAAAATTAATACTTGAAGTATCAAAACAAATTATTTGAACTTCAATATCTAGTAGGTAAACTTAGTTTCTGCTTTTTCCTTCCAAATTTTTAAACGTAATTACTTGATTTTAAAAGGAGAGAGAATTTTAATGCTACATAGACAAAAAAGATGGATTTTAATTGCTTTACCAATCTTTTTCTTTTGGTTCTTTGGACAAATTGATAAAGTTGGCATTTCTGTTATACAAACAGATCCAGAGTTTTTGAAGGCACTCGGAATGACTGGTGTTGACAAAAATGCAAAAATTGGTCTTCTTTCATTTGTTTTTACGATTGCATATGGAATTTCGAATCTATTTTGGGGATTCATCATTGATAAATTTGGTGCGAGAAAAACGGCTATAGCTGGATTATTTGTTTGGTCTCTTACTATGTTTTCATCCGGTCTCTCCACTACATATGAAGCATTTATTATAAGTCGAATTATTCTAGGATTTGGAGAAGGGATGATGATTCCTGTTTCTGGGAAATTTATTTCTGCTTGGTTCAACAAACGAGAGCTAGGGCGCGCTCAAGCTTCTTGGCTTACAGGTAACTATTTAGGACCAGCAATTGGAGCGGTTATATTAGTACTTGTTATTTCTTCACTTCATTGGCAATCAGCTTTCTTTATACTCGCTGGATTTAACTTTTTAATTAATATTCCAATGTTTATATTTCTTACAAGAAATACACCTGGTGAACACCCGTGGGTTAGTAAAGAAGAGTTGGATCTCATTCACCGTCCAATAGAACCATTAGAACATCAAGTAAGTAGTTCCAATGAGAATAAAAATTTTATTCAAGATTATCGTTTTTGGATTGTATGGTTTGGTATGTTAGTTTGTTCTTTCCTTTTCTTTGGCATAAGCATATGGCTGCCAACATATTTGATCGAGGCAAAAGGTTTTGAGCGTGAAGGTATGACAGGTATTACTTCTTTATCGTGGTTATTTGCCCTTGGATTTGTACTCGCATGTGGCTTTCTTGCCGATAAAACAAGACGCCCAAGCTTAATGGCATCAATCTTATTTTCACTGACAGCTCTATTTTTAACAATAGCAGTATTTGTTCCAAATCCAGTATTAGCAGGGATTTGCATGGGACTTGCTATGGGATGTCAAGGTGGAGTCTTCCATCTTAGCAATATGTTCTTAGTAAAATATTCAACACAAGAGACGGCAGGCCGTGCAGCAGGCTTAATCGGATTTACAAACTTAATGGGTGGGTTTTCTAGCTATATAATGGGCTGGTTACGTGATTCATCAGGAGGAAATTTCACTACCTCAATTATTATGTTAATCATTACGGCTCTCTTAGGATTGATCGCTTATCTATTTTCTATTAAAGAAGAAGCAACCGAGCTACGTGCTGTTCCACTACCTCCACAACAAATTAATGCTTAATCAATGCTTTGAAAACGCTTAAATGAATGAGGAGCATCCCAAAAGTATAACTTTCAATGGGTAGCTCCTTTCTTATAACTGCAAATATCAAATAAGAAGTCTAATTATCCAAATAAACACTGAAGAGTTGCAAAGAACAATGAACTGCAATTAAAATCTGAAAATCGCAATTAAATTTAGAGAACAGCAATTAAAATTGCCAAAACTGCAATTAAATCTATGAAAATAGCAATTAATGTTAATAATTACCTATACCAGTTGGGGTAATATGACATGAAAATTGTACAATAGTAGATGACTTGAATTGGATAACTAGCAAATATATTGTAACTCTTACTAAATCAAATAAAACTCTACTAATATCTTTTAAAAACAGCCATTTTCTCAACTAAAATGAATAGATCTGTTGAGATACCCCTACCACTTTAATTTTTATATAAAAAAAGGCGTCTCATGTCAGTTAATCTGACTTTTGAGACGCCTTCTTTTATAAATAGATGGTCACTATCGAAAATTCTACAGTGATCACCTCTACTATTACTTATCTAAATCAATTTTAGTTCCAGGGCGGACAGTCCAAGAAGGATTTTTTCCTACCTTATCACCTTCTTTTACTCCTTTAAGAATAGCAATATATTTCCCTTGTTTTTGGCCAGTTTTTACATTTTGTTTATAGATAGTTCCTTTTTTAAGTACATACACATATTTTGATTTTCCTGATCCTTTGACGCTCGTCTCAGGTATTGCTAGCAAATCCTTTGATTGTACTACTACTTCAAGATTTGTTTCATAGCCAGGATATAGATTCTCTTGTGAATCTAGCGTTGCTCTAAAAGAGTAATATGGTATAGCTTCTTTTTTGGAATTCTTATCTTGATTTGTGAATTGATCATTCATAGGATAGTTACTTACCTCTGAAATGCTTCCATTCCAGTTCTTATCGGCAACAACCTTTGAAGTGACTTTAATTGCTTGGCCTGGCTCAACTTTTGCTTTCTCTTCTTCTGTTAGCTTCCCTTCAATTTGAAATGGTTCGTTTGAAGCGATTTGCATAATTGAGATTTGTTGTTTATCTGTTACTTTATAGCCTTGACCGATACTTTTGTTCAAGTTAAGTACTACTCCATCATTATTACTGTTAACAGTTAATGATTCTTTTTGTGCTTTCAGTTTTTCAGCTTCAAGTGTATATTGTTCTACTTTTAGCTGTGCAGCATTAAGCTCTTCCTTTGCAGTATTAAGTTGAGCTTGCAGTGATTGAATCTCTGGTGTATTTGTTGTATTTGTTGCATTTTTATCTGTATTATTTGCATCAGTTGTATTAGTTGTTGATGTTAACGCTGAAATAGCATTTTGAATGTCTTTCTCTAATGATGCAATTTGGTCGTTTTTCTGCGTAACAGTTGTTTCTGCTAGCTTCTTATTTACTTCTGCTTGTCCAATTTCCGCTGCTATAGTTGTATCTTCATAAGAAAAAAGTTTTTGTCCTTTAGTGACAGTATCTCCTTCTTTAACAAAAATTTCATTTATAGAACCTTTAGTTGGATTAACGTAAATTGTTTCAGTATGACTTTGTACGACACGACCAGACACAGTTTCAGTTTTCGTAAAGCTTTTTACCGTTGGACTGATAAACTGTAATGTTTTAGATTTACTTCTTTTAATTTCTACCACCGCTACGCTAAGAACCACAGAAACGATTAAAAGAACAATGATCCCCATTAAAATAAATTTCTTCTGACGTGGCGTAATTACTTTTACTTGTTCTTTTTCTTCGTCAATTCTTTTCGCCGTTTCCATAAAACGCTTGCCCCTTCCTTATCTTGCCAAAAACTTAATACGACATCTCCTATATCTATTGTCTATTGTTTTAAAAAGCGTTTCAAGGAGATTTTTTAGAAAATCATAAATATTTAATATGTTTTTTTTAATAATCCATTTATTTGTACTTTTGAGGGGATTAATAGGTTGATTTGGGCTGATTTTTGTTATTTCAGAATATTCAAATTTTAATTTAAAAAAAATAATTTTATCGTTTATTGAATAAAATTTTACCAAAAATATCGAATAAATATGGTCTACTAAAAAAGTCACAGAACCCCTTGATAAATCTATGTATTTTCGCACATACTTTCATTAATTTAATTAAAATTTAGACTCTATAAGTTTAAAATCTAATATTTAAAACATTCATACTATTATTGCGTAGTATTATTGAACTATGTTACAATACAAAAAATATCTTTGTAGGAAAGGATTTTTTTCCATTCCATAAGTCTATAAAAATGTATTTCGTATACGCAATAGAAAACGCTTACGAACATTTCGAGGAATTAACATTCTTTCCTTTATCAATTTGGGGAATTATTACAACTCTCCCATTTCAAACAGATTAGTTACTACACACTCTTTTAAACGGTGTGTATTTATTTACTAAAAATACAGATTATTCACAAAAGGGGGAGTCTTTGGATGAATGCTTTTTTCAGGAAAAAGTCGATTGAGCAGCTTCAACAAGATGGGGCTAAAAATACCGGACTTAACCGCGTTTTAGGTTTATGGCAACTGACTGCCATTGGTTTAGGCGGGATCATAGGTGTAGGTATTTTCGTATTAACCGGTGTAGCAGCGGCTGAACACGCTGGTCCGGCAGTTCTCTTATCGTTTATTATTGCTGGTTTAGCTAGTGCAGCTGCAGCATTGTGTTATGCAGAATTTGCTGGATTAATACCGGTAGCTGGAAGTGCTTATACTTACAGTTATGCTGTTTTAGGAGAAGGTACAGCTTGGTTAATCGGGTGGGATTTGTTACTCGAGTATGCCTTAGTTGTTGCAGTAGTAGCTATTGGATGGTCTGGCTACATGCAAGAGTTTTTATTACAAATGGGAGTTCATATTCCTGTATGGGCACAAGGAGCTCCTGGTACTGGAGCAGGTCACAAAGTTGACTTAATTGCCGTTTTAGTTAGTCTTGGAATTGCGGGCTTACTTACATTAGGAACTGAAATGGGTTCTAAATTTAATTCATTAATGGTTATCATCAAATTAGGTATTATTCTTTTAGTTATTGGCGTTGGAAGTTTTCATATTAATACAGCTAACTGGCACCCATTCATGCCTTTTGGTTTTCATGGCGTAATGAGTGGAGCAGCTCTAGTATTCTTTGCTGTATTTGGATATGACACATTAACTACAGCAGCTGAAGAAGCAAAAAGACCGCAACGTGATTTACCACTTGCAGTTATCATATCATTAGCTGTCGCTTTATGTTTGTATGTTGCAATGTCACTTATTATTACAGGTATGGCACCATATGAAACACTTAATAACGCAGCACCTGTAGCAAAAGCTTTTAGTAATATTGGTATGAAATGGATTACGATAATCATTTCTGCGGCTGCCATTGCAGGAATTCTATCAGTATTGTTCTCATTTATGCTTGCTGGATCACGTATTTGGTTCTCAATGAGTAGAGATGGTCTATTACCAAACTGGTTTACAAAATTACATCCTAAATATAAAACACCTTATCGTCCTACTTTATTAATTGGTTTAATTACGGCATTTGTAGCAGGTGTTACACCAATTAACGAAGTTGCAGAATTAGTTAATATTGGAACGTTAACAGCATTTATCTTAATTTGTTCTTCTATCATTGTATTACGTGTAAAACGTCCTGATTTAAAAAGAGGATTTAAAACACCATTAGTTCCAATTATCCCATTAATCGGGATTGGATTTTCTGCTTATTTAATTGCTAGTCTTCCAGGTATTACATTTATTCGTTTTATTGTATGGATGGCTATAGGACTTGTTGTTTATGGATTATATGGTAAGAAAAGAAGTGCACTAAATACAGCAAATAACAATAACAAAACTAAAATAAGCTAAAGTAACTCAAAAATTTAGATACATTAAAAAAGCCACAAGGACTTAATTTTCCTTGTGGTTTTTTTCGTTAATTCGAGGATCCATTTCTTTCCTATTTTCCAATTAATCCTATTCAAAACAAAAAGCATGTATCCGATTTTAAATCGAATACATGCCCAAATATCCCGGATTCTATTAAGCTATTAAATCAAAAGCTTACTTTCTTGCTCCGTCTTTACCTACTTTATATTTACCTACTTTAGTATTAACAGCCATTACACCAGATTTGTTGAAGTAATAGTATTTACCACTGATTTTTTTCCAGCCATTATTAAATCTTGAGCCATCGCTATTTAAGTAATACTTCTTACCACTTACTGTTAACCAACCAGTTTTTACTACGCCGTTTTTATCGAAGTAGTAGAATTTACCACTGATTGATTTCCAGCCATTGCTAAATCTTGAGCCATCGCTGTTTAAGTAATACTTTTTACCACTTACTGTTAACCAACCAGTTTTCATTACCCCATATTTGTCGAAGTTATAGTATTTTCCACTAATTGATTTCCAACCATTGCTAAATCTTAATCCGTCGCTGTTTAAGTAATACTTTTTGCCACTTACTGTTAACCAACCAGCTTTTGCTTTCACACCAGTTGAATTAAAGTAGTAGGTTTTCCCTCCGATTACATTCCAGCCATATACTTTTTCACCTTTACTATTTAAATAGTAAGTGTCTTTACCATCGTTTAACCAACCAGTTTGCATGAAGCCATCTTTATTAAAGAAGTACCACTTGCCACTATTATTTAACCAGCCAATGTGTAAAGTACCATCTTTGTCTGCATAAACCATTTTAGTGCCAACTTGTTTCCAAGCGCTGCGTAATAAACCAGATTTAGCATCAAAGTACGCTTTGTCACCGAATAAATTAAAGATACCAGATTGTGCTACACCTTTTGAATCAAAGTAGAAGTACGTGTTGTTTTCAGGAACAAACGTGATGTCTGTTGCCATTACTCCGCCCTCTTGATCGAAGTAGTAACGTTTTCCACTTAAATCTAACCAACCTCTATGCATTTCACCAGTTGCTGGGTCAAAATAGAATGTTGATGTCCAAGTGTAATCTTCTTCCGTTTGTTTAAGTTCTAAGAAGCCTTTGTGCATTTTACCATCTTCATCGTAGTAGTAAATTTTATTATCATCTTTTACTACCCAACCTGTTGTTAATGGAGCATCTGCACGATTAATTACTACTTCCTTCACTGTTTCGTTACCAGCAAGGTCAGTCGCTCTTAATGTAATTTTATTTTCTCCCTCTTTTAAAGGAACCGTTACTTTATAATCTTTGTTTAGTGGTTTTACGACATCAACTGGGCTAATTAATGGAACTTCAAATTCGTGGTTTTCACCAACGTAGAAGTTTAAGTAGCTATAGTTATCTTTTAAGTTTACATTAAATGTAACTTGATCTACATTTTTGTCCACTCGCTCAGGAGCATCTACATTAATTTCTGCTGCGTGCGTATCTACATAGACATGTCGAGCAACCGAGAAGCTCTTATTAGCAAAGTCTGTAGCTTCAACTTGAACAGTGTAAGGACCATCTTGGTCAAATGTTACAGTTGTTGAATAGTTGTAGTGTCCAGTCTTTTCATCATAATTAATTGGTACTTCTTTTCCATTTACTTTAACTGTTTTAATACCAATTTCATCTGTTACAAAACCTTTTACCGGAACTTTGTTATCACTATAAGCTCCCCATGGTTCCGGTGAGTTCGGAATATATTCACCGTTTTTATCTTTAGAGCCATCAGTAATATAAACTAGTGGAAGATCAATGTCACCAATTGCTGCAGTATCCTCTGCGCCATTACCTGCATAGTCAACAGCAACTACTTCTACTATTGCCTTATTTGGAGCTGATGATAAATCAAATGAAGATTTAGTATTATCAGTAGTTCCAACTTTGTTTCCATTTACGAAGATAGTATAATTTTGCACTCCAGTTCCATCATCTGATCCTTCCCAAGTTACAACTTTTTTATCTGGATCATAAGTTGCTTTAATGCTCGGAGCATGAGTATCGACATAAACAGGAATCTTCTTAGACTGCCACTGTGCATTCTCATAATTACCAACTATAGCTTTAATCTCATAGCTGTATAAACCGTCCGGTACAACTTCACCATTTACTTTACCATCCCAAATAGTTGACGCACTGTCCTTCATGATCGCGCCTTTACCATTGTTATAATTATTTTTAGTAACGTCAGCTTGTGCACTTAAACGACGAAGGAATTTACCGTCTTTATCAAGGATATTGTATTGTGACTCCTCTGCATTTCTTAAGAATGATGGTAGTGCATTAATATCGTCAGCAAATCCATCTTTGTTTGGTGATAATGCATAGAAGTTCTTACCAGGAACAGAACCGTAGAAGTAATTATCCCCATCACGTGTCATGTCATGAGCACCTTTGCCATAAAGCGTTTGTAAATCAAAATAACGAGTTTCACCTAAGTCTTTGATTCCATCTAGAATTGGCAGATTGTCCCACTTACCGTAGAAACCTACATAAGGAGCAGTTAAGTTTGGATTACCAAGAGTACCGATAAGATTTACTGAACCTTCAACGAAAATGTTATCATGAAGATCTGCTAGGATTTGCTTTCCAGCTTTATCGAAACCTGGAATTTTTGCATTCGTTAAATCAATTTTCACAGTGAAATCAACAGATTGACCTGCTGGTACCATAACTGATTCTGGCGCATCTATTTTTACACCATCTAGTTTACCTGTTTGAAGTGCGTTACGATCAACACCAGTAGTTTGATAGAATTCATCTGTTAACGCCGTAGTATCTACTTTATAAAACGCATCTTTAGCAGAAATGTTTTTAGCTGTGAAAGTCATTGATACTTGCTTAGATTGGAAGTCCTTCAATTCGTATTTCGCTTCACCTGTTGCCTTACTATAGAAGTAAACTGGTGTTGTAACAGCGTTTTCAATTTGCATCATACCTGCACCTTGACGGCGTGGTGAGAATGGATGACCATCTAAGTCATTAATAACTTTAGCAGTATTCATTAATAATACTTTTGCTAAGTGAGTACGTTGACTTAAGCTTAAAGAACTGAAACGTTTATCATTTTTCAAGTACTCTTGTACTAATGCTGATCCACCAGCTACGTGTGGAGCTGCCATTGAAGTACCACTCATTACTTCATATTGATTGTTATTTACAGTTGAATAAATATTTCCACCCGGAGCTGTAATTTCAGGCTTTAACTCTAGGCTAGGCGTAACTCCCCATGAAGTAAAACTTGTCATGCGGCCCATTTCAGGACTTTCATTTTTCGCTGTTTGAGCAACATGTATTGTTCCTGAACCTTTAATCGCATTCGCTAACGCTTCACCATCTGCTTTTGAGTTAACAAGCATCATTGGAACATCCCAACCGCCCTGGTTATCGTATTGAACTCCGTTTGTTGCATTCCACACGATAATACCAGCAGCACCAGCTTGAGCAGCATACTTTGTCTTATCAGCAAAAGTATATGTTCCACGAGCTACTAATACGATTTTTCCTTTTACATCTAAACCTTTATAATCATCTGGTCCACCTAATTTGTAGCTTCCATCAGCAGCGTTTTTACCAAGGTTTACAACTGGAATATTTCCACCAAATTTATCTGATAGATCTTTCCAACCATCAATACCTTTACCTAAGACACTTAAACTATTATTTCCCTCAACGGTGATCGCATGTTCATAAAGATAAGCTTCATTTCCAGAAGCAGCTACAGAGATTGTGTCTTTATTAAGACCTGGTGCCCCAGTTACACCGATATCAGGGTTTTGTGAAAGAGGATTTCCCCATCCATAACCAATATGGTTCGAGTTACCTGAAGAAACAGCACATACAATACCATTGTCAACTGCACGGGTAATCGCAAGATCCTCTGCGCTATTTGGCTCATAAGAAGATGCTACAGAACCAAGGCTCATGTTTAATACATCTGCACCTAGTTTAATAGAATCATCGATCGCTGCAAGATAAATATCAGACCATGTAGATGGATAACTTGGGTCATTACTGAATACTTTCATCGCAAGAACTTGCGCTTCTGGTGCAACCCCTTTAATACCACCGTTTGCTTCGTCACCATTAGCAGCCGTAATACCTGCTACGTGCATACCGTGCATAGAAGCACCAGGTCCAAGATCTGTTACGATATCGTTTTGGTCATAATAGTTATAACCATAAGGAACTTTGTCAGTGTAGAACTTACCTGGCAATGCTTTATCATTTACAATTTGAGCTACAGAATCTTTTGTTAAGTCTTCTTTTGAAGGATCAGTTAATTTAAAATCACGGTGTGTAGGGTCAATCCCTGTATCGATAATGGAGATAACCATACCTTTACCATTGTAGCCAGTATCTTTCCAAGTTTCTTTAGATTGGATAAATTGATGACTCTTCGTCATATCAGGAGTAGATGGCTCAGCTGTAGGACGATTGTATTCATTTGCTAAATAAACATTTTTGACACCAGAAGTAGCCTCAATTTTTGCTACATCACCAAATTCAACTACACCACTGAAACCGTTAAATGCAGTTGAAAATTGTTTCTTATAATTAATAGTAATTCCTTTAGCTTGTAACTTAGATTTAACTGAGTTTTGTTGACTTTTTACTGTAGCGTAAAGACTAGATTTTTGACTTTCAGATAAATCTTTAAATAATTTCCCTTGTTTTGTTGCGTATTCAATTGGTGACTGCCCGTCCACTTCAACGATAACGCGAACTTTATCTGACGCTTTTAAATTTGCTTTCGCATCAGATACTTTGTTTTTATTTTGTAATTCTTTTGCTTCCTGAGTTTGTCTAATTTGTTCTAACTTTGATGCTAAATCACCTGGTCGGTAAGATTCAGCTGAAGTTGGTGAAACAAATGCTAAATTAGAAAGAGCAAGAGCAGATGCTAAAGCATACGTAGTGATTTTACGATTTTTCTTGTTATTCATTTCTCGTTTCCTCTCCAAAAAAATTTAAGTAAAACTTTTAAAGATATGCCTTTTAAAAACTTCCCCTGTTTTTTAAAGTCATTCAAGGAATATCGACAGATCTATTTCTTAATAAAGAACATGCCGAATTACCTCAAAAAATTCACCCAGATAACCCCCTAATATCTCCTTTCATCTTTAGTGACCCTATTAATACCTATACTTTCTTAATAATTTTTTAATAAAGTTTTTAAGGAATAATAGATAAATTAAATAATTCTTTTTTTGAGTCAAAATCCCTTTTTAAAATTCATAATATTTATAAAATTTTTACATTTTTTTGTGTTTTTAATAAAAATATGTAAATTTATGTAAAAAACTATCGTTTTAGTACCATTTTTTTAGATTTAAAGTTCTAGGCATAATCATCTATCTAGATATATAATCATAGAATTCTTTTAACATATCAATGGCTAAGCTAAGCCTTTTGAAGTGTTTATTCGACAACTTATTAGGCTAGACCGAAGTAAGGTAGTGGTTCTATTAAAATATCAGTATATCTTTATTAAAAGAGTTTAAAAAATAAAAAGGCAGCATCCCAATGGATTACTGCCCTAAACATTTGTTTTATTTAAAAAACATAGGTAAATATTCTTTATGAGCTTCTAGCATTTCGTCAACGATTGCTACAGCTACTTTATCATTTGCTACAAGCGGATTAATCGTCAAAGCAAGAATGGCTTTTTCGCGACTTCCTTCTACAGCAGCCTCAATTGCTGTTTGTTCGAAAGATTTAATCGTTTGAATTAATCCTCGTACAGGAACTGGTAATTCACCGATTGTCAGTGGAATTGGACCATCTTTTGTGATGACACAGCTAACTTCTACTGCACCGTCATATGGTAAGCCTGAAATAGCTCCCTTGTTCATCGTGTTTAATGGTTGGATATCTCTCGTATCATTATAAATAGATGAAATTAAACGACAAGCCGCATCAGAATAGTAAGCTCCACCACGTTTTTCTAGCTCAGGTGGTTTTATATCTAGCGCTTCATCTTTATATTTTTCAAAAAGAGAAGCTTCAATTTTTTGCACGACTTCTGCACGCGTTTCATTCGATTCAAAATCTTTTAATGCTCTTTCAAGCATTTCAGATGTTTTATAATAGTAATGGTGATAAGAACAAGGAATGACATTGACTGCTTTTACGAATTCAGGTGCCCATTCTTCAGCATCTATATTTTTTACAAAACTAGCATTAGCAGGATCCATAATCATTTCAAGCACTTGCTCTTTTACACTAACTCCGTCTAAATAAACCTCTGTTCCATATACCATATGATTTAGACCTGCAAAATCAATACGTACACGTGAATGATCTACGTTTAATAGTTTTGCAACACCCATTTCCATTCCGATCGGTATATTGCAAAGACCAATGAATCTCTTAATATTTGAATATCTTAATGCTGCTTCTGTAACCATACCTGCAGGGTTTGTAAAGTTAAGAATCCAAGCATTTGGACATAGCTCTTCAACTTCTTTACAAATATCCAAAATAACAGGAATTGTACGTAAGGCTTTAAACAATCCACCTGCCCCGTTTGTTTCTTGACCGATTACCCCATGTTTAAGTGGAATTCTTTCATCAAGTGCACGTGCAGCTAGTTGTCCAACACGAAGCTGTGTTGTAACAAAATCAGCATCTTTTAAGGCTTCACGTCGATCATACGAAAGATGAATCTCCATTGGTACTCCAGCTTTTTTGACCATACGCTTTGCTAGTGCACCAACTGTTTCTAATTTTTCGCGGCCAGCTTCTACATCAACAAGCCAAAGCTCAGTTACTGGAATTTGTTCATAGCGCTTAATAATTCCCTCAACCAATTCTGGCGTATAACTTGAGCCCCCACCTATTGTAACGATTTTAAATTTCTTTGACATTACTTTAGGCCCCTTTCATACATGTCAACGAACTCTTTTGCCAAATCTTTTACAGTCATTGCATTCATTAAGTGATCTTGAGCATGAATCATTAAAAGTGAAATCTCCGTTGGAGTGCCACCAATCTCTGATTGAATAAGCGTTGTTTGAATATGGTGTGCCTCATTTAAAGCATCACCTGATTCTTTTAATTTCTTACGAGCTAAATCGAAGTCTTGTTTTTTTGCTGCTTGAATCGCTTCCATTGCAGCACTTCGACCATTTCCACCATGAAGAATCAGTGTGAAAATTTCCGTTTCATTTTTTACCATAAAACTGACCTCCTCTCTTTATTAATAAAATTTTTTATCGTCATAACCCCATGGTTATTAATTTTCAAAGTTATAAACCTAAAAGGTATTCATCGTATTTTTCTTGAGTAAAGATCAGAAAAGTCACTTATCAACAATTACTATTTATTTTCAATTAAATTGATAGCTTGCTCTAAGATCGCTTCACCATCACACATGCCGTAATTCATCATATTAATTACTTCAACTGGAATGTTTTTCTCTTCACAGATTTCTTCCATTTCTTCTAAAAGGAAACGTACTTGTGGACCTAACAATAACACATCAGCTTCATCGATTTCTGAGCGAACAACTGATTCAGAAACTGCCCAAATGCGTGCTGAAATCCCTTTTGATACAGCAACTTTTTCCATTTTAGAAACGATTAGACTTGTTGACATGCCTGCAGCACAGCAAAGTAATATATTCATGATGATTTCCTCTTTCTTTAGTAAGTTTTAATTTTTTTTATATTTCATTTTTATTTATAACGACAAATCGACCGATTCGATCGTGAACGGCTAATGATTTTTTATTAGCAAACATGCTAATAACTGATAAAAAGAACGGAAGACCTTGAAAAATAAACATCGTCAAAAATTTAAAGAAACTTCTAACAATCACTAGTAATACATAAGGAAGTATTCCCTTTTTATTATTAATGCGTTTTAACTTCAATCGAAAGATCTTCTTTCCAATTGTCGAACCTCTTAACAATAAGGTTGTTAAGACGTCATAACAAAAATAGATTATAAGCGATTGGAGAAATGCTTCATTAAAAAGAGCCATTACCTTTACAGCTGCATCTTGACTAGCAGTTTCTTTTTGAATCTCAATCATATTTGCTAGAACTCCTGGAAAGTTTGGAAGTCCCGTGATTCGATACACAATTGACAAGATGATTGAAACAATTATTGCATCAATGACAAAGGCACCGATTCTTTTTAATCGAAACGAAGTTATAATTTTTTGTCGATTTTCCATAAGTTTTAGTCCCTTCTTCTAATCAATTATTCATCTATTTGCTTGGGAGAATTATTTACTAGCTTTCTCCATTTCTAAATTTTTCTTATCCCAAATTCGAATGAATGGGAACCAAATGATCGAAGCCACTGCAAAAGCTACCAATTGCATGACTACCCCCATAATCTTACCACCCGTCATTAGATAACCACTTATGAAATATGGTGTTGTCCATGGGATGATTGTTCCAGTTGTATGTGGGAAAATTCCCATTACCGTACCAAAATACGTTACTGTTAATACTGCTACTGGAGCTAGAATATAAGGAATCATTAAAAATGGATTTAAAACAATCGGAACACCAAACATGATTGGCTCATTAACGTTAAAGATAGATGGCCCAATCGCTAGACGTCCTACCTTCTTAAGAAGTTTTGACTTCGCTAAAAATGTCATATAGATTGCAACTGGTAAAGTAGCACCAGAACCACCCATCCAAATTCCATTCTCATAGAATGTATACGTAATGATATGTGGTAACGCTTTACCTGCTTTAAGTGCTTCTAAGTTTGCATCTGCATTTGTAATCCAAATTGGTTCCATAACAGACGTGATGATTGATGAACCGTGGATACCAAAACTCCATAAAAGATGTTCCATTAAACATGCGACAAGTGTACCAATATAAGTTGATCCTAAAATTGTAAACGGTTGTGTTACAACTTTATGAACAAACGTTGCAAAATCTCCCCAACCAGTATGACTAAATCCGTATCGAACTAGTAAGAAGAAAAGGATAATTACAAAGCCAGGAATAAGAGCCGTAAATGAACGTGAAACTGTTGGCGGCACAGTATCTGGTAAAGTGATGATGATCTTCTTTTGTAAGAAGTAACGATAAATTTCAGCAGTAATAATTGCAATGATTAATCCAACAAACAAGTATTGTGCACCAAAAAGATCAGGTGACCATGCAGATACTGTTTCCTTACCATCTTTAAAAGTACTCATAATATTAACAATTAAATAACTTGCTAATGCTAATACCCCAGCTGGAACTCCATCAATATTCTTTTTATCGACCTTATAACTACTTGCTAAGGAATACGCTACGCCAAATACTGCAACTAATGCGATAATCCCCATTGAACCGTTATAAACGATGTCTCCAAAAGCATTCCAATTTTCACCAAATACTTTTGCCATGAAGTTTTGATACCAATCCGCTTCTAACCAAGCTACGATAATGAAAAATGAACCAATGATCATTAGTGGCATGGCAAACATAATACCGTCACGCAAAGCAAGTAAGTGTCTTTGATTACCTATTTTCGAAGCGATCGGTAAGAATTTTTTTTCAAAAAAGCTGCTGTTCATTTCGATATCCCCTCTCAAAGGAATTAGGATCTTGGTAAATCACTAATTAACCATATACCAAGATCCCTTTTAGAATTTATTTCTTTTTTAAATTTAAGATTTAAAGTTTGAATTTAATAACAGTTGTGTAACTACCGTAAACTTTAACTTTTCCATCAAGAGTGAAAGCACGAACTTTAAAGTAGTACGTTTTACCTTTAACTAATCCTGTTGCAGTAAATGTTCCAGTTGTTGTTGTTTTTGTTGTTTGATCAGAGAAATCGCTTTTTGTAGCACGAACGATTTCATAACCAGAAACACCACTTACGCCTGTCCAATTTACTTTAATTGAAGTAGTACTTGCTTTTGTTGCTTTTAGTCCTGTTGCTTTAGCAACATCCCATTTTGCATAAAGTGTTGTATTTGCTGTTACTTTATCTGTTGCAAAGTTCCATGCTGTTTTAAGTCCTGCATCTTTGTACCATCCAGCAAAGACAAATCCTTTTTTCGTTGGATTAGCTGGTTTCGCAATGATAGAATCATAGTTTCCTGTTATAGGAGCTACGTTAGATCCACCTTTACTGTTAAATGTTACTGTGTATTTGCCAATACCCCATTTAGCGTAAAGTGTAGTAGATGCTGTCACTGTATCAGTTGCAAAGTTCCATGCTTGAGTACATGAAGCATCTTTATACCAACCAAGGAATGTATAACCTGTTTTTGTTGGTGTTGGAGATGTAATCGCTTCATTGTATGTTGCAGTTACTGGTTCTACTGCAGATCCACCTTGTGAATCAAATGATACTGTTTGTTTTGCATCTTTAGATACTGTGCGTACAAAAGTCATCACGTGGCTATCATTTGCAAATTGTGCTTCTCCGTTCAATGTCATTCCAGAATATACAACCGTCGCAGTGATGTTAGCTGGTTTATCAGTGTTGTATGTTACTTTTCCATCCGCATCAACAGCAACATCGTCTGGTGAAGATGATTCGTAACTAACATCTACATATTTGTTTCCATCTGTATTTAATCCTTTTTCAGCCATTGCATCTTTTAACCAAGTTGGGTATGCAAATGCGTTCTTGTCAAGCTCAGTTGGAGCAATTTTTTCAGCTGACTTCATTGGATCAACAACTTTGATTGTATATGTGATTTTTTTCGGTGTTCTAAAGAATCCGTCGATTACATAGCCCGTAACTGTACTAGTTCCTGGTCTTAAAGCAGTTGCGTATGAACCATAATGCACACCATCTACACTAATTCCTGCTGCATCTACATTTCCAACTTCACCGTAAGCTGCTAAAGTTCTTAAATCAAGAACTTGAGATACATTTGAATCAGCATTGATTTGCGTTGGTAATCCATTGCTATATCCAGCTAAATCCCAAGAATTCGTTAACCAAGATACATTGTTCGTATATCCTGTTGTTTTAGCATCCAATTTAACTGAGTCACCAACATTAATCGTGAATGTATGTGTGTCTTCGTTATATTTAGCATTTGGATTCATAGCTGCTACATCTGTTGGATAATTAATACTTTCTGTTCCGTTATTTACTGGCGCAGTAACTTTTGATCCTAAATCTTCTACATATGCAGCATCCTCAGGGTTTTGAGTTAACCAATAAGGCATAGATGTTACAGTTGAAGATTCCATTGATAAGCTGTTACCAGAATCAATTGTTCTTCGGTCCATCGTTCCGAAAATATTTGTATTGTATTTAGACATCATCACTTCATCACGTGGAATTAATTGATCAACCATTAAATCAGGTGTCACATGCGTTACGTCATTTCTGTTTGCAGAAAGAGAATCCCAGTTCATGAAGTTATTTGGTATACGTGTCATTTGCCATGTTGAACCTTCAAGGTCAACCGTTGAACTTCCGATACTAAATCCTTTTTCTTTCAATGCACCTAGAGAAGCTGCGTAGAAAGTTGACATAAATGGATTTTTCTCTCTCTTTTCATTGAACCACCATTGGTTCATTCCATCTAAGATCCCTTTAACGTTCATTTTCTCTGCATGGTGAGATAATGTGTAGTATGAAAGTGCAGCTTCTTCTTCATCAGAATAGTTCATGTATGATTCGTAAGATACACCACTTACGCCAATATCGTCTCCGTTATGAGCAGAAATACCAAAGTATCTTGAGTGGTACTGTAATGACATATCAAGTAATGAAGTTGAGTTATATGACTTTGGATATCTTGTTTCATAATCATTGTGCTCTGAAGCTGTTGTAGACGTTTTTACACCATTCATTACTTTGTATTCATTTGCAAAATCAAGTGGAGAAATTACTGCAACACCTTGTGCTTCAAGTGCAGCTTTTTCAGCTGGTGTATAACCGCCCATATCTCTTGCAGTTACAAGCATTTGTAATGCCAATGTTGCATTTAATGGACCATCTTCGTAGTCATTTCTACCCCATGCATTTGATACACCGTCAAGGAATTCTGGATTTAAATTAGCCCATTTAGTTGGAGCTGAAGGAGCATTTAATCCATTTCCAGGAGCTGTTCCATTGAAACGAGATTCAATTGGGTTCTCCCCAGTAACACTTACTTGATAATAGTTGTTTAAAACCATTGCGTTTGTATGATTAATTAAATCATTTTTCACAAGAGCCGCTAATTCAGGATCACTATCTTTAAACGTGTTATAAGCTAGGTCTAATGTAAAGTAATGACCTACTAATTCGTCTGTAGACGTAGTTGCTTTATAATAGACTTTGTTTGAGTCTAAAGCTTTTGTTGCATCATCTAAATTAGGATTTTGCTCTTTTACAATATTCGTTAAACGTTGTGGTACCGCAACAGTGTCATACGCTTTGATTCCAGCAGTTCCTCCACTGATTTTACCTGGAACAGAATATTTAACTGAATTTCCATTTACATCAGTCGTAGTTCCTGCACTTTTTTGAAGCCAAGCTTGATCCCATGATTTGCTTTCTGCGGTCGTAGAACCATTGTTGCTGCCCTCTACTTTATATGATCTAGCAAAGAAGCCAGCAGAAGCAGGTTTTCCTGTTGTGTCCAACGTATAATTTCCTTCATTATCAACGAATACTGGTTTACCTTCGTTATCCGCAAGCCACTTCTTACCTTCATCAATCGTCGTTACTTTGCCACCTAGTGAGTTAACAACATAAACAACATCGTTAACATTGTCTTTTGAAGGTACTTTTAACTGAGTTCCAGATACATACCCAAGCGTTACAATGGCTTCAACAGCACGAACAGCAGAAGCTTTAGCATCTATTGTTCTAGCATCTTTTTCACCAAAGTTTTCTTTCATATAGTTGTATCTCCAAATTTCACCTGAAGCGTACATTGTTGTCCATAATCCATCATTATCTGTATCAGAAATTGAGCTTATAGCATCTTTATCTGCAGTCATAAGAGCTTTAATCATATTATCCTTATTAGCAAAACTCATAGAACCAGATTGGAATCCAAATCGATCTGCGTAGTTTCTAGAAATTTCTTCTTGAACTAATGATTTGCCCATTAGAGACATTTGTTTTCTTACAATATGAGTAGCATTTCCTTTTTCGCCTAGAATCCAAAGACCATTATTTCCATCAGACATAATGTTTGTAATTACTTCTTTGGCGTTAAATTGTGTCGGGTTTCCGTTTTTATCGACTCCTGAACCTGAATTTTCACCAGTTTGAGGAATATATCTTCCACCTTGTAAATATTGAATTTGATCAGCCGGAGCTAAGTTTGGATCATATAAAGTAATTGCATCAGATACGATACCAGTTGTCACAGGATGATCTTTTTCTTGACCAAAATTTACGTTTCCATTTGACTTAATTAAAGTATCCTTTGAAACTAACCATTTTACGCCATTTTCTCCATTAACATAGCCAACATAGTTTTTTGAAGGAAACTTAGTTCCTGATGGAGCAGTTGGAATATTTGTTGTTTGCAAATTAGATGTTGAAAGAGCTGCAGGAATTTTTGAATCTCCCGCATTATAATAGTAAACTACCTTTTCAAGATTAGTAGATGCCTGCGTTTCAATTACAGAAACCGTAATATTCACAGTAGCTGCATTACCACTTAAATCTACTCCAGTACCTGTGATGATTGCAGATCCGCCAGATACCCCTAAAATCTTTCCACTGTAATCACCTTTTGCGTTACCAATCGTGTCAACATATGCAACGTATGGATCAGAGGTTGTCCATTTTATTGGCTTTGTTGTATCTAATCCACTTGGTTTTGCATGAGTGATTTGTGTAGTATTCATAAAAATCTTAGTGCCAGTTGAGATTGGCGCTACTGATTGAGTTGTAATAGTTGGTGCTGCTTTTGCAACAACGCCACTAAATGGAGTTGCAAACATTGAAGCTGCTAATACTGAAGCCGGTAAAGCTCTACCTAAAAACCATTTATTTCTTTTCATTTATCTTCCTCCAAAATAATTTTTTTAATTAAATTTCTAATCGAAGATCCCTTTTTTTTATAAGTAACCGTTTTCAAGATTATCTAAAAAGGACAAATGATAGCATGAAGTTGATTCGTTTCTATTAGCGATCATCCTACTAATTTTGTTTCCTAGAATGATCGCTAAACTGTTACGAACCATATTGAAACAATATTTTTGAAATTTCATATTGAAAATCGTTGAAATTATTTGATTTTAATACTTTTTGCTTCGTCTCGGGGTGATCCATTAAGTGTAAAAATAATCGACTTAACTCTTTGTGTAAAAACAAGTCTCCGGCACGAAGATTAATTAAAAATAGGATTTGTACAACTTTTCCATCGATTGTTGGCGGATTTTTAAAGATCACCACACTGATTGAATCCTGAATTGCTACCATTTTTAATGCATGTGGTGCTGCAATTCCATTTTGCAGTATCGTCGATATTTTTTCTTCTCGGTCGACAACTAAAGCAGGGTAGTTAGGTGCTGCAAATCCTAGTTCAACAACGCTTTTTGCCTTTTCTTTAATAAATACATTGTAGTCAAACGACTCTTTGCTTTCCTCTATATAAAACAATTCTGTATGAAATAAAGATAAAAGTGTTGGTACATCTTCTTTAACTTTATTAGCCGGGTATCTAGTAAGCGTACGTCGAATTCTTTGAACATCCGTTTCAGTTAATATTGGTGCTACTTGAATATATGGAATCGAAACATTGTCAAAAGGAATCGAAGTAGATGAAACTAATAAGTCATAATTTTCTAAATTTAAAGATTGAAGCTCACTATACAAGACGACATCAATTATTGCCCCTAGGAAAAGTGTCTCAAGTTTCATTTTCATTAAATCGGCCGATCCTGCTCCTAATCCGTAAGATAATAGAATTTTTTTGAAGGAACTTAATTGTTTTTGCTTCTCCCTTTCTACGTGAGCTGCTAAATGCATTGTGATGTAACCCATTTCGTCACTAGAAAGTTCGAATCCCCAAATTTCCTTTATCATTTCAGAAAAGTTTAAAGCAATCATAAATACATCTGAATACCTACTATAAACATCATCTATCAATGGATTCGTAAGCTTTAAATTGAAATATAATCTTCTTAACAGAGGATACATATGCATGATCATCGTATTTAAAAGTTGCTGATCACCTGAAAACTGAGTTAAGAATGTCTGATCTAATCTTTCTAAACAATTCTTTAGTTTTTGTTTTAAGTCATTTTTTTCATGTTCCTCAATATCGTCTACACTCGATTTACCACTTATATGTGCAGCTAAATAAATAATTTCACTCTCTGGTAATACGACATGATATAGTTCAGAAAGAATTTCACAAATTCTCTTTGCTATATTCATAAACGATTGTTTGATTAGAGAAACATCTAACTTTTTTTCTTGATTAGGCAAGATAAAGTTGTGTTGAGTTACTCGAAACGAGAGTACTTGGATATGCACTAAAATGTTCTCTAATGCAAAATAACTTAATTTCAATTGATTATTCTGTACTTCTTCACTCAAAACAGCTCGAATTTCCGCAAACGGAAATGCTTTTTCAAAAGTTTGATAGATAGACTTCTTTAACAATCCTGTTTCTTTTTGACTTAGGAAGTAGGAAAACGCTCTTCTAAAATTCGTTTCATCCCCAAGTAAACGAACTCCGTAACGTGATTTTGTTTCTACTTTTAAATCAAAAATCCTTACTTGCTTTTCAACTTCAATCATGTCGGTAAAAACTGTCGATCTGCTAATCATTAGACTATCAGCAAACATATCAATCGTTTGAAACTCAGTCGTTTGAAGCAAAAGCATAATAATATTATTTACTCGAACACGAGGTAAATCTGGTGCTAATGCCCCGTCTATTTCTTTCAAATATGTTTGAACCAATTCTTGGTTTTCTACATGAAGTAAATAGCCTTCACCACGTTTCTTCTGAACCACGAATCCTGTTTTTTCTCCAATCGCATTTAATTCTTTTAATTCATTTCTTAAAGTACGATTTGAAATGGCGAATTCAGATTCAAGTTCTTGTGAAGTTAGTGATTTTCCTTTTTGATACAAATATTGCAAGATTAGATCTCTTCGCATATATCACCTCATCACTCTAGATGCCTAATCTAGTATTTTAAGTTTACTTTCCAGTAAATCTATTTAACAGTTTGAATTTTTCCAAAATAGTTCGCAATTTAAAACAAATAATTTTAGTTCATATGTCATGCTACATACTAATGCAATAATACGACCTATGTCCTACAATAAAATACAGGTACATTTTACTAGCACCAACCGATTCTATTTCTTTTGTATACAAAAAAAATCCTTATCTTAGCATAAAAGCAATAGGATCAAGGATTTTGGCTTTTTGTTGTTTTAAGCATTTCTTAACAATGTATTAGAAATTCTGTAAGATGCGGTTAACACTTTAATTCGCACAAACACGAAAAGCGCTCCCATAAAATGGGAACGCAAAAGCGAGTCAATAAAGTAAGATCAATCTTTTTAGATCTTTTAATAGATATTCAATTAATAATTAAACACCATAATACTTAGCAAACAACTCTTTATTCCATTCATCTCCACCATCTACATTAGAGCTTTTAAACACAGGTGGTTTTAATCCAGCTTGATGATATTTTTTTGCTAATAATATAGAAATTGATTGAGCAACAAATGCTCCAGACATTGTGGAAGTTGCCCCCATACCTGTATTTGCTTCTTCTACATAAAAGGCAGCATCTCCAGGTCCAGTGCAATTATCTATGACTACATCACTAAAATCGCAAAGATATTTTCCGCTACTATGTCTTGATTTTGAGCCTTCTGGATGATTTGGATTCGTAAAAGAAATTACCTTTGCACCGCATTCCTGTGTCATTTTTGCAAGTTCAACAGTCATTCCATTTCTTCCCGAATTGGAAGCAATCACAAGAATATCCTTTGAGCTTATTTTATACAAATCAAAAATTACCTTTGCATAAGCTTCTATTCGTTCGATCACAGTACTTTTTAATGGATGGTCATGTAAAAAAAACTCATTCGGCAAAATTGGAGAGACCTCCGCAAACCCACCCGCTCTTACATAAAATTCTTCTGCAAACATATGTGAATGACCTGAACCAGTAACAAGGAAGCGACCTCCATTTTGAATGGCTTCAAAAATACATGTTGCTGCTTGGTCAATGTTTTGATTCTGTGTCGTATTTAGTTTTTCGAGATTTGCCATCACATACTTAAAATAATTCTCCATAAATGAATACCTTCTTTTATCGATTTAATAAAATTACCAACCGTACTTTTTTTCACTCCATTTTTTTATAACTAGATCTTGTTTTACGAAAACAAGACTATTTTGTTCAATATCTTTATCAATGATTGCACCTGCACCCAACACACTATAAGCCCCTATTTTACATCCAGGCATAATAATCGTATTCACACCAGTTCTACAATAATCACCAAGATAAGCTGCATTTGAAAAATGTAACGGTATTTCTTTCCGTCCATTTACAACGTGCTCAGTTTCACCGTCATCAAAGCGTAATGTTCCACAGACGGTTGCAGCACCGATATCCGTATGACTACCTATTGCACCATAAAACTCGCCATAGTGGTAAAGATAGACCTTATCCATTACCATTCCACCAAGGAATTCTGCACAATGATCGAATATACAATGCGATCCAATTGAAACTCCATCATAAATCATACAATAATTACGTATGGCCGTATGATCGCCAATAACTGCATTGCCATTGAAAATCGCACCATTATCTATGATTGTATGATCACCTACAATTAGGTTACCGTGAATGACAACTCGATCACCAATTGAGGAATTCTTACCAAGCTTTACGTGACCATGAATAGTTGCATTTTCTGAAATCGTCGCACCTTCTGCTAGTTCGTTCTCTTTTATTGCATTACAAAAATGATTCACCATATATTCATTCGCTTCTAACATATGCCAAGGTTTATCGATATCAAAGAAATAGCCATTACACTCAATCGCTTGTAATTTTGTTTTCTCAAGTAATTTTAGAAGGGCAGCTTCGATGTATCGTTCTTTCGGAACACCCACTCCTACTTTTACATTCGGAAAATAATCAGGCGTTCTTTTCAATTCATCTAGTAATGACTCGTCAAAAAGAAATCCTCCGAATTGGTGGGTAATACTGTCACCACGGTAGTGAGCACCGATTGACTGAACAAATCCATTCTTTACACTCGCACCAATCCAATTCCTTGATGATTCTTCTAATTTTTTCAACAAAACAGTAGGTTTGTTCGAATTAGCTAATTGCTCTAAATCCTTTTGTTCGATAATCGTATCACCGTAAAGAACTAGAAACTCCTTAGTACTTGAAAGTTTCTCAACTCCCTTTATTAAACTTTCTGCACTTCCTAAATTTGATTGATCAACAACAAATTTAACATGATCTATGTCGAATAGAAGATTCTCAATTTCTCTTTGATGTTCCTCATTAACGACTACAACTATCTCTTCTATTCCCACTGCTAAAATGGATTCAATATTATAACGTATTAATGGTTTACCAGCGATTTTTATTGCTGTTTTGGAGCGAACTGCGTTGAAAGGATTCATTTTGCTCCCTTTGCCTGCCGCAAGAATTACTGCACTTTTTACCATTCTAATACCTCGACTATAAAATTTTTTTACTTATATTCAACTAATCGAAACTTATTTTTGCCTGCTAAAAGATAAGGCATTAATTCGTATGCAAAAGGATGAACCAATCCAATGACATTATGTTCAACGGATTGCCCTAAATCTTTTAATGAAATTTGTACCTCTCCCTCATATTGTGCACTTCGATTATTTAAAATAGAAACTGTATATTTCTCCCTTGGAGCACAATAGCAATGAGGTACTTCCATTCCCCTAGTATCAGTTGCACGAATAAGATTTGCTGGTTGATCTACTCTTGAAATAAGAACCTGCTCACTAATTTTCACCTTTGTCTGTTCGGGAACATATTGATTAAAAACAACTGGAATTTCTATATAGTCCTGTTTGTAACATCTAGCCATTTCGTTTAGCTCTGAAAAATCTGCAAACGAGTCACCAATTAACACATCATTAAAACCATTTGCAAATAACTCTAGCATGGCAATATGACTAGGCAAGAAGCGGTGTTTTTCAATTGTACAAACTCCATGACCTAAATGGTGTAAATCTTTAGGCGATAGCTGCGAAGCAACAAATCCTCCAACTAGCACACCGAATAAAGCAAACATATTGTTAATTGAGCGTATGTCTTCTAAAGACAATGCTGTATCTGGTAGAGGAAAAAAATTATGACAAGCTGTAAGTTGTCCGATATTTCCTTCTCTTTCTATTGTTTCTAAAAACTCACGGCATTCGCGTAAAGCGTTTCCATTTTGATTATTAGAAGAAGACATTGAAGCATTTACTTCTATTAGAATTCCCTGTTTATTTTTTGAAAGGAGCGCAACTTCTTCACTCGTAAACCCTCCATCGATGCGGAGCCTTGTGATGCCCATATTCTGTAATGCTGTAAGGTCGGTTAATGTACAACCCAACTCACTGAAAACTTCATCATTCATATCAGCTGACACAGTCATATTAAATTCCCTGCAATAACTAAATAATTCATTCCAAGTGTCTGCATTTACATTAATTGCACCTTCAAAACCATGATTATTTAAAATAAGTGAAACAAATACCTTTTTAAAGCCTAATGACTTAGCCTTCTCTAAATAATCTTTGATTTGATTCAAAGGATAAAAGTTGGGATATACACTAATTCCTATTTCACGCATATTCGATCGCCATTCCTTTATTTTTATTTTGAATTACTTGTACTTCTCACCAATAATGATGGCACCGAAAACTGGATCATAAAGAGGTGCAGAAAGTTCAACATGTGGTAAAGCCACACTTAACTTCTCCTTTAGCGTATCGAAATACTCAGCTGATTTCGTCAACAAACTTCCTGCCACAGATAGTCGGAAATTAATTGAACCCATTTGTCGGCTGATTCCAATGACTAAACGAACCAACTTATCTAGTTCTCCTTCAACAATTGTACGAGCAGCTTCGTCACCTTTTACCCATGCCTCTAAAATGATTAGTGTACATGAAGCTACCTTATCTACAGGTATTGTATCTTCCAAGTATAATAAATCCATAAAATCTTCCGGAGAATTCAACTTAAAATGAGCGAGCAATTTTTCGGTAAATGAAGTAGGAGCAATTACTTTGTCATACTCATTCATAACAGCCGTGATTGCATGTAAACCAATTTGGAAACCGCCACCCTCATCACTTATTAATCCGCCCCATCCGCCTGAGCGTATTGTATTTCCTTTTAAGTCTACTCCCATAACAATGGAGCCTGTTCCAGCAATCATCAAAGCATCTTTTCGATCTCCGTTCCCACCTACAAGAGCAATTTCTGCATCATTTACTACTTCTAGTTGGCAAGTAAAACCACTTTCTTTTAATGCATTCAAATAAATATCAATATCTTTCGGTCGATCTACTCCTGCAGAGCCTAGTACAAGAATCGCATTTTGTAAACGCTCTCCAAAATATGAAACAAGTGATTCATATATTTCACTAAATACTGGTCTAAGCCCTTCTACACCGATGTTGTTATAATTTGACATGCCAAAATTTTGATCAAATAACGTTTCTCCATCTAGGCGTTCTTTGACCATAACTCTCGTTTTAGTTCCTCCGCCATCCATTCCGATTATCAATCTATTCATTATGTGTTGATCCATCCTTTCGTTAAGCTAATGAGTTATCGTATCAATCTACTTATACATATAGCTTTATTCTTTTTCTTATCTTATTTCATTTTAATTTTCAAATTTGTTATGAATGTATAGTTGCACTTATTGTAAAGTAAACATTTCTCATTTACTAGGTGGATATTTTCTTCATGTAAAGGAAAAAAACCACTTATTCAATGTTAACAACTCGTCAAAGTTCTAGATTATAAATGAAAACAAAAAAGTACCCTATAGTTAGACTTTTTAATTGTCTACTCTAGAGAGTACTTTTTAATTGTATTTATATGTGCAGACTGTAATTGACAACACAAGGGCTGACACTTTTACAGTTCCAATATTCCATCAAGATTCTTTGACTCAAAATTATCAAGCATTGCACGTACTTCATTTGTTGATGATGTATTCATTAATTGATTTCTTAATTCACTTGCCCCTCTAAATCCACGAACATATATCTTAAAAAAGCGATGAAGAGCCTTGAACGAACGCAGCTCTAAATATGAATATTTATCATGGAGATCCATATGCAATCTTAAGAGATCAAGTAGTTCCTTACTGCTATGTTCTTTCGGCTCCTTTTCAAAAGCAAACGGATTATGGAAAATACCGCGACCAATCATAATCCCATCAATACCGTATTGATGAGCGAGCTTTAAGCCAATTTGACGGTCAGTGATATCCCCATTGATCGTTAAGAGTGTGTCAGGTGCCACTTCATCACGAAGTTTCTTTATCTCCGGTATTAATTCCCAATGTGCATCCACTTTGCTCATTTCATCTCTTGTACGAAGATGGATCGACAGATTGGCAATGTCTTGTTTCAAAATGTGAGTTAGCCAGTCACGCCATTCGTCTACCTCAGAAAAACCAAGCCTTGTCTTCACACTTACAGGTAATCCTCCTGCTTTTGCTGCTTGTATTAGTTCTGCTGCGACTTCTGGACGGCGAATCAGACCGCTTCCCTTTCCGTGCCCTGCCACATTAGGTACAGGACAGCCCATATTGATATCCACACCTTTAAATCCAAGTTCTGCCATACCAATACTCATTTGTCGGAAGAATTCGGACTTATCACCCCATATATGAGCTACCATCGGCTGTTCATCCTCTGTAAAAGCCAAACGTCCACGCACACTTTTGTTTCCTTCTGGGTGACAATAACTCTCACTGTTTGTAAACTCTGTGAAAAACACATCTGGTCTGGCTGCTTCACTTACAACGTGGCGAAAAACAACATCCGTCACTTCTTCCATTGGTGCTAGTATAAAAAATGGTCGCGGTAAATCACGCCAAAAATTATCTTTCATTTCCATTTTCAAATCCTCTCATTATGGGATTACAGTCCAATCTCATATCCCAAAATTAAAAAGCAAGATATACTTGCTTGCACTTGTATCGTCATTCCCTTATTATTTCCACGCGATCAAATAGCAATCCAGAGTTCTTAGTTAATAAGGGTTTCGCTAAAAAAACTGAAGAACTTTAGAAGTACGCTGGGTTCAATACACTTAGTGTCAGTTCCCTTCCTTAAGTACTAATTTCGCGATAGCTTCTACGTGACTAGTATGTGGGAACATATCCACTGGCTGTATTTCTACTGTTTTATAACCACCGTCTTCAAGTACTCTTAAATCTCTTGCTAATGTAGCAGGATTACATGATACGTAAACTACTTTGCTTGGTTTCATATCAATGATTGTATTTAATAAAGCCTCGTCACAACCTTTTCTTGGAGGGTCTACAACTAATACTTCAGCTGTAATTCCTTGCTTGTACCAATTAGGTATAACTTCTTCAGCTTTCCCTACTTCGAATTCAACATTTGTTATCTCATTAATCCTTGCATTTCGTTTCGCATCTTCAATCGCTTCTGGTACAATTTCTACACCATAAACCTTTTTGGCCTTTTGAGCTAAAAATAAGGAGATTGATCCGATTCCACAGTATGCATCAATAACTGTTTCACTACCATTTAAGTTTGTATACTCAAGTGTTTTATCATATAAAACCTTAGTTTGTGTAGGGTTTACTTGATAAAATGAACGAGCTGAAATTTCGAAAGTAATATCACCAATTTTATCTTTAATTGTTTCACTTCCGTATAATACAATTGTTTGATTTCCAAGAATCACATTTGTTTTTTCATTATTTACGTTTTGAATAATGCTTGTAATTGTTGGATATTTCTCAACAATTCTAGCTATTAATTCGTCTTTTTGAGCAAAGTTCTTTTTATTTGTAACAAGAACTAGCATTGATTCATTTGTATAGTATCCATAGCGTGCCATAATATGACGCAATAGTCCTTTGTGGCCAACTTCATCATATGGCTCAATTTTTAATTCCTCACAAAGGTCTTTTACAGCTTGTATCATTTCATCATTTTCTTTTCCTTGAATGTAGCATTCATTCATTGGAATAATTTCATGGCTTCTCTTTTGATAGAAACCAACAACTAGTCCACCTTCTAGTTCCCCTACTGGAACTTGTGCTTTGTTACGATAACTCCAAGGGTTTTCCATTCCTAACACTGGATGGATTACTATGTCATCAAGTTTCCCAATTCGTTTTACAACTTCTACTACTTGTTTATGTTTCGCCTCAAGTTGGCCTTCATAGCTCATATGTTGAGTTTGACAACCACCACATTGATTGTAAATCGAACAAATTGGTTCTACACGAACATCACTTTCTTTTTGGAATTCAATAATTTTACCGAACCCAAAGCCTTTACTTGTTTTTAGCACCTTAATTTGTGCCTTTTCACCTGGAAGTGCATTTGGTACAAAGATCGGATATCCTTCTACCTTTGCAACTCCATGTCCCTCATGAGTTAAATCGATAAATTCAACATCTATGAATTGATTCTTTTCTACAGGTAACACTCTTTTCGACAAGTCCCTTACCTACCTTTCAACCTTTTATTAAACCATTTCATTATACAAAATAAATAACCACGTTAACTACCGTGGTTACTTTTTCTAGTATTTACTACTATTTCACTTATTATGGTACATAGATTTCTAGGTGGTTGTAAAGCATATCGACAGTACATGGTGTTTCTCCACCATACTCACCATCAATATTTAATAGTAGTTTATCATCAGACATAATTTTCAAATGGCTTGCTCTAGTATAAAGAACATATTCATTTTGTACATGCTGACCACTTAATAGCTGGGCACATACTCTGATGATTTCGGCTATATTTGATTTCTTTAAGACTAATAAATCAAATTGCCCATCATTAATACTTGCCTCTGGTGCAATTTTTTCAAATCCGCCAACTGAATTTGTATTCGATAATAAGAACAAATACGCTTCTTCATCAAAGACTTTTCCATCGTACTCAATTTTTAATCGAGTAGGCTTAACCCTTGGTAACATTTCAATACCTTTTAAATAATATGCTAGCTGTCCTAACATTGTTTTTAGTTTACTAGGTACTTCATATGTTAATTCTGTGATTTTACCGGCAGCTAAAATATTTACAAAATATTTATCATCAACTCTTCCAATATCAAGGGGGACAGTTTGCCCATTTGTTATGACTTCAGCCGCTTCCATAATTGAAACATTCACACCAATTGCTCTAGCAAAATCATTTGTTGTCCCAACTGGGATTAATCCTAACTTTGGTCGATATTCTTGTTCTGCCATACCACTAATGACTTCATTAAGTGTTCCATCTCCACCGCAAGCTACAACTAAATCAAATTTTCGTTCACATGCTTCTCTTGCTGCGATTGTCGCATCACCTGCACCGGTTGTTGCATGACATGAGGTTTCATAACCTGTTTGCTCGAACAATTGCAACACATCGGGAAGCTTTTTCTTAAAAATTTCACGACCAGAAGTAGGGTTGTAGATAATTCTTGCACGTTTCATCATTAACCATCCTACTTATTTATTTAAGTTCTCTAACTTATATCCTAACCTAAAAAGTTTTTGTAGTAAACTTTTTCCATTTACTTATCTATTTTTACCTTTCTAAAGCATGTTCAAACCCATATTGAAAAGCAATATTATATTATATTAAATTTAGATTACATTCGATTCTTTGCTATATTTTTCTATCGTTTTGAACAACTTAATTATTATAGTACATTTTGATGATAAATACATTAAAGTAGAATTAAGGATTGATAATGAGATGGAAAACAAACCGTTCGTGAATGTAGAGTATTTTGCTCTAAAAAAGTTAAAAATTTACCGAGATAGTGTTTTGCGTTTTTTATTAAGAGCGATAATGGCTAGTATGTTTTTAGGCTTCGGAGTTATAGTAGCATTTAAATCAGGTCATTTCTTTCATGCTGCGTATACACCATTTGCCTATCCAATGGCTGCTATAACAATTACTGTCGCCATCCTTCTAATTGCATACGGTGGTGCTGACCTATTTATAGGAAACATATTTTATTTTGCCTATACTGCCATAAGAGGAAAAATGAAATGGCCAGATGTGTTACATTTATGGCTTATATCTTACATTGGAAATATACTAGGTGCTGGTTGTTTTTCTTTATTAATACATATAACAGGATTATATAACGACCCAACAGTAAAATGGATCTCCTTTTGTATGCATCAACAAGCCAACCATATTATTGAATCATTTTGACTCTAAACAATACAAAAAAACTACGGAGCTTATAGCTCGTAGTTTTTTTTATTGAAAACTTTATCTTTTTTGAATTTCTTCCATTAAGATCTTATTTAATAGTGGTGGATTCGCTTGACCTTTAGTCGCTTTCATCATTTGACCAACAAGGAAACCAATAGCTCGGTCCTTACCATTTTTAAAGTCTTCAATTGATTGTGGGTTAGCATCAAGAGTTTCAATAACGATTTTACGAAGAGCGCCCTCATCAGATAATTGTACTAAACCTTTCGCTTTTACAATTTCATTTGCGTCTCCGCCGTTTTCGATTAACTCAGTGAATACTTTTTTCGCAATCTTAGAAGAGATTGTACCGTCTGAAATTAACTTAAGCATACTAGACAAGTTTTCTGGCGTTAAAGCAACATCATGCAGTTCTTTTTGTGATTTATTTAAGTACGCTGAAACTTCACCCATTAACCAGTTAGATGCTAATTTTGCATCTGCACCATTGTTTACTGTTTCATCAAAGAAATCAGACATTTCTTTTGTTAAAGTCAATACCATTGCATCATATGCCGGTAAACCTAATTGCTCTACATAGCGTTTTTGACGAGCATCTGGAAGCTCCGGAATACTTTGGCGAACACGTTCTTTCCACTCATCATCAATGTATAGTTCAACTAAGTCTGGTTCTGGGAAGTAACGGTAATCATCCGATCCTTCTTTTACACGCATCAGGATTGTAGTCTTTGTAGCTTCATCGTAACGACGTGTTTCTTGTTGGATTACTCCGCCAGATAATAAAACTTTTTCTTGGCGAACTTGCTCATGCTCTAGTCCTTTTTGAACGAAAGCAAATGAGTTTAAGTTCTTTAATTCTGCTTTTGTACCAAATTCCTCTTGTCCAAATGGACGTAAAGAAATATTCGCATCACAACGAAGTGAGCCTTCTTCCATTTTTACATCTGATACCCCACTGAATTGAATAATTGACTTAAGTTTTTCTAAATATGCATAAGCCTCTTCAGGAGTTCTCATATCCGGCTCAGAAACGATTTCAATTAATGGAGTTCCTTGACGGTTAAAGTCTACTAATGAATATCCTTCATCTGTATGATTTAACTTTCCAGCATCCTCTTCTAAGTGAACGCGAGTAATACCGATACGTTTCTTTTTGCCACCAACTTCGATTTCAATCCATCCATTTTCACCAATCGGCTTATCAAATTGAGAGATTTGGTAAGCTTTTGGATTATCAGGGTAGAAGTAGTTTTTACGGTCAAACTTTGTTTCAGTAGCAATTTCACAATTTAATGCCATTGCTGCCCTCATACCAAAGTTTACAGCTTCTTCATTTAATACTGGTAACACACCTGGATAACCTAAATCAATTACACCAGTGTTTGTATTTGGTTCTGCACCAAACGCATTAGGGCTTGGTGAGAAGATTTTTGATTTTGTTTTTAATTCTACGTGTACTTCTAAACCGATTATCGTTTCAAAATTCATCTTTCCCGCGCCTCCTTATAGTTGTGGTCTTTGTTTTGTAAAGTCAGTTGCTTGCTCGTATGCATGGGCAACTCTGTAAATTGTAGACTCATCAAAATGTTTACCGATAATTTGTAATCCTAATGGAAGACCATTATGGAAACCACAAGGAACAGAAATCGCAGGTACACCCGCTAAGTTAATCGGAATCGTTAAAATATCATTTGCGTACATTGTCATTGGATCACTTACTTTTTCGCCTACTTTAAATGCAGGAGTTGGTGTAGTTGGGCCAATAATAACATCATAGTTTTCAAATACTTTCTCGAAATCTTCTTTTATTAATGTACGTGCTTGTTGAGCTTTTTTATAGTAAGCATCATAGTAACCAGAACTTAACGCATAAGTTCCTAACATGATACGGCGTTTTACTTCGTCTCCAAAGCCTTCAGCTCTAGTTTTCTTATAAAGATCTATTAAGTTTTCTACATCAGCTGCACGATGACCGTAACGAATACCATCGAAACGAGCTAAGTTAGCAGATGCCTCAGATGAAGAAATTAAATAATATGTAGCTAATGCATATTTAGAATGTGGTAATGAAACCTCTTCCCAAGTAGCGCCTAAGCTTTCTAATAAATTTAAAGCAGCCATAACAGATGCACGAGCTTCTTCACCAACACCTTCTCCTAAATATTCTTTAGGTACAGCGATACGAAGACCTTTTACATCACCTGTTAAAGCCTTAGCAAATGAAGGAACTTCTACATTTGCTGAAGTTGAGTCACTTGCATCTAATCCTGAAATTGCTTGTAATAACAATGCATTATCTTCTACATTTCTAGTTATTGGACCAATTTGGTCTAGAGAAGAAGCAAATGCTACTAAACCAGAACGAGATACACGACCATATGTAGGTTTTAAACCAACAACTCCACAAAATGAAGCTGGTTGACGGATTGATCCACCTGTATCAGAACCTAAAGAGAATAATACTTCTCCAGCAGCAACTGAAGCTGCAGACCCACCGCTACTTCCGCCTGGTACGTATTCAGTATTCCAAGGATTACGAGTACCACCGAACGCAGAATTTTCATTAGATGAACCCATTGCAAATTCATCCATATTTAATTTTCCGATCGTAATGCTTTCAGCTTGTGCTAATTTCGTAACAACTGTCGCATCATAAATTGGATTGAAGTTCTCAAGAATTTTACTCGCACAAGTAGTACGAAGACCCTTTGTAACGATATTATCTTTTACACCGATAGGCATACCAGCAAGAATTCCACGAGACTCATCCCAAGGCTTTTCATCAAGTGCTTTTGCTTGTAGACGCGCTTGCTCTTCATTTAAAGTTAAAAATGATTTTACTTCACCATCAACTGCTGAGATTCGCTCATAAGATTCATTTACTAATTCTTCTACTTTAATCTCTTTTGATTTTAATTTGCTATGTAATTCTGAAACTGTATATTCAAATAATGACATTCTAATTTCCCCCCTTAATCCAATATTGACGGTACTTTAACTTGTCCATCTTTGTGGTCTGGTGCATTTTTAAGTACCTCTTCAATTGGTAAACCTTTACCTGGCTCATCTTTACGTAATACATTACGCATTTTTAGGACATGTGTAGTTGGTTTCACATTTGTTGTATCAAGTTCACCTAACTGCTCAGCAAAATCTAAAATTGCTCCAAGTTGTTTTGAAAACTTCTCTGCTTCTTCCTCTGTCACCGCTAAACGCGCTAAATGAGCAACGTGCTTAACTTGCTCCATTGTAATTTTTGACATTTATATGCACCTCCATATTATTCGCACAACATACAATATACTGATAATACCAAATTTCCCATGTGTCGGGCAACATTCCACTTAAATACAAGTAAAATAATTACAGACTGTTCTTCAAACGCTCTCTTTCTTCTTTACTTCACCTAACAGAAGCTCATTATGGTATAGGATAACTCCGCTCCTCATTAGGTTAGATGAACCTCGAAAGAAATTCGCTTTCAAACAGTCTGTCCTAAAATTCTTACATATAAAATTAATCAAACGTTTGTTTAAATATGGACTAAATTTATTCGGCAAGGATTCTTGTTAATTCAATTCCATATTTTTTAAAATACTCAATTGAATAATCATCTGGATAACCTACATTATATACAACTCTAGTAATCCCCGCTCCATTTATCATTTTCGCACAAGCTCGACACGGTGCAGTTGTACAATAAATTGTCCAATTATCACCTTTCGTTTTTTGAATCCCTGATTGTACTAATTGATAAATCGCATTTTCTTCAGCATGGAAAGCATCACAAGGATACTGATCTGAGTATTTGCCACTATCTAATGACCCTTCCTGGCGAGCAGCAAAACGTGGACATCCCCCATCAATACAATGCTTAGCTCCCTTTGGATACCCATTATACCCAGAAGCAATTATTCTATTATCACTTACAATAACTGCCCCAACCCTTCTACTTCCGCAAGTTGAACGAAGAGAAGTTATAAATGCCTGTCCTAAAAAATAAGAGTCCCAATCATCGCGAGTTCCTAAAGGAATTGAATCTACTAATTGAATTATTCTCTGTAAAATTTGCATGGTATCCCTTCTCTCTGTTCACTATTATTTATTTAAAATTATAGCATAATAATATGGGGAAGGTTGATTTAGAAGTAAAGTATTGAGCATAACAAAAAGAGCGTAAATTGAATTACGCCCTTCAAGGTATTTTATCAATCATAGTATGCAGCTGTTCCATAACCTTTACCACTAGAAGATTTTACTGTGATATAAAATTCAGCACCGTTCCCACCATCTAAATTTCTATTTAAATTCCTCCATGTAAGTATTTTCCCATCTGAGGATATTTCAGTTGGTGCTCCTACAATTTGTGATGTGCCACCATCGGAATCTCTGAGAGTTACCTGTAATTTTCCACCTGTTGAATTACTATTAATTCTTACTTGAAAATCTCCTCCACCTGATTTAATGATTGATGGAAATCTCCAAGCTTTAGTGCTATCTACATAAATACTAGGATCAGCACCTTTATAATCCCAAATACCGGCTACTAAAGGAACAGCTACAGTTGCATGTGTATTATTATCTTTTTTTAGTCCCTTTTAACGCTCTCCTAATTCAGTAAATTTTAACAATCAATGTTAATACCACTAGATTATAATTTTCTAACAACTAATTATTGAACACATATCACTATGTTTGTGAATGTTTACACAATAAATTGTTCATATATAGATAAAATTCAGCTATTACCTGTTTCTTGGAACTTAATACTTCCTATTTTTCTCTGTTCATTCAAGAAAAAAGAGGTTTTTAATAATATCACCTATTTATTTGTGGCAATAAAAAAGGATAGTTAATCCAAATTATAGTGACATTTTACTAGCTATTAATTTAGAGTTATTATCGTATACAAAAGTTTTAAAATTATAATCGAGAATAAACCAATGGCTATGTATAGTAAAACTCTCATTCTCTTTTCAAATATTTTGTTATCCATACTTCCCTCCCGACAAACTATGGAATATGTATCCATTATAAGAATTCCTAACTGATTGTGTTAATCCTATTAATATCATATTTGATAACAGTGAACTCCCACCATAACTTAAAAATGGTAGCGTAATACCTGTTACAGGTAGCAAACCTATTGTCATTCCTATATTTTGAAAGATTTGAAAAGCTAATACCGATACCGTACCTACACAAATCAAAGTTCCAAACAAATTATTGGCATTTTTCAATGCATCTAAAGAAATACTCACTATTCTACTTAGCAATAGAAAAAACAAAGCTATGCATAAAGCACCTCCAACAAATCCAAACTCTTCACCTATATTGGCAAAAATAAAATCAGTATGTTCTTCTGGGATGTAGACAACTCCATTTAAGTATCCTTTTCCAGAAAGTTGGCCAGTACCAATTGCAAGTAAGCCCTGTTTTGTTTGAAATCCAGCATCACTATGCTCAAATGGATTTAACCAGCCTTCAATTCTACTTCTCTGATGAGGCATTAATAAAGATAATATTCTTACTTCAAAGTAATTCGGAAATTTAGTTAAAATAACTAAAAGAGTAGATATCATAAGTGTAGGAATTGATATTAAAAATAACACAATTGATGTTTTAATCTTAGAACACAATATGATGGAGAAAATAATGACTAGAAAAATCATAGTCATTCCAGTGTCGGGTTGTTTAAGAACAATTAAAGAAGGTGGCAACGAAATAAGTAGAATTTTACATAACAATATTAAATCCGTTTTTACATTGTTTATTTTAAATATCTTATTATGTTTATCTACCAACGCACTAATACTTATAAGCAAACTTATCTTCATAAATTCTGAAGGTTGAAATGAACCAATAAACGGTAGCTGAAACCATGCTTTTGCCCCGTTAACTGGTCTTGCAATACTTTCAGGAGCAAATATTAAAACAATTAAAAATACAATACTTGTTCCATAAATAATCCAGTTTATCCTTTTGATTCGATTAAGATCAATTTTCGCAACTAATATAGATACTGTAAGTCCAATGAAATAAAAAATACTTTGCCTTACTACAAAACTTCCCTGATACTGACCACTTTTACTAGCCGAATAGATCGCAATTATACTAGTAAACATTAAACAAAACATTAAAATTAGCATTATCAAGTCGTAGGATTTAAAAAGATCTTTTTTAGGATTCATACTCAAAGTCCTCTAACATTCATTTCTTTTAACCATTATACTAATTGCTTGATTCCATTTACTACGGAACAAGCTGATGTTTCGAAAAACGTTCTATTTTTAGACATACTATAGACAAAAGTAATTTTTATCTTTTGATGATAAATAAGAAATGAAATGTAATACAAAGAAAACCCCACAAAGAATTAATTTCTTCGTGGGGTTTTTTCTATTAAAGGATGTTTATAAAACAAACCTTTACTCTATTTATTAAAGCATTTCTGAAGTTGTTTTACCTTGCATGTGAAGAACTAGGTAGTCTGGTCCGCCTGCTTTTGAGTCAGTACCTGACATGTTGAATCCACCAAATGGTTGGTAACCAACGATTGCACCAGTACATCCACGGTTAAAGTATAAGTTACCAGCGTGGAAATCTTCACGTGCTTTTTCGATGTTTGCACGGTTGTTAGAGATTACAGCACCTGTTAAACCGTATTCAGTGTTGTTAGCAATTTCTAAAGCGTGATCGAAGTCTTTAGCTTTACAGAATGCTACAACTGGTCCAAAGATTTCTTCTTTCATTAAACGAGCATCTTCAGCAACGTCAGCAACGATTGTTGGTTTAATGAACCAACCAGTAGAATCGTCTCCTTCTCCACCTGTTACTACACGGCCTTCTTCACGTCCGATTTGTACGTAGCTCATTACTTTATTGAAAGCAGCTTGGTCATTAACTGGACCCATGTAAGTTGAACGGTCTTCTGGGTTTCCAACAGTTAATTCGTTTGTTAATTCGATTGCACGAGCAAGAACTTGATCATACACATCTTGGTGAATTACTGCACGAGAACATGCTGAACATTTTTGACCAGAGAATCCGAAAGCAGAAGAAACGATTGATTTAGCAGCTAATTCTAAATCAGCTTCTTTATCGATTACCATTGTGTCTTTACCGCCCATTTCAGCGATAACACGTTTTAACCAGATTTGACCTGGGTTTACTTTTGCAGCGCGCTCATAAATACGGATACCTACTTCTTTAGAACCAGTAAAGCTGATGAAACGAGTGCGTGGGTGATCAACTAAGTAATCTCCTACTTCAGCACCGCTACCTGGTACGAAGTTTACTACTCCTGCAGGTAATCCAGCTTCTTCTAATACTTCTAAGAATTTGTAAGCAACTACTGGAGTTGTACTTGCTGGTTTTAATAGAACAGTGTTACCTGTTACTACAGCAGCTACAGTTGTTCCAGCCATGATTGCAAATGGGAAGTTCCAAGGAGAGATTACAACACCAACTCCTAATGGAATGTAGTTGAAACGGTTATATTCACCAGGACGGCTTTCAACAGGAATTCCGTCTTTTAATTGTAACATTTGACGAGCATAGAACTCTAAGAAATCAATTGCTTCAGCTGTATCAGCATCTGCTTCATTCCAAGGTTTACCAGCTTCTTTAGTTAATAAAGCTGAGAATTCGTGTTTACGACGACGAATAATTGCAGCCGCACGGAATAAAATGTCAGCACGAACTTCAGGTTTAACTTTTTTCCATGTATTAAAAGTTGTATCAGCAATTTGCATAGCTTTTTCAGCTAAGTCACGGCTTGCTTTCGATACAGAACCAATAACTTCTTTATGATTTGAAGGATTTACAGATACGATCTGTTCTTCAGTAAAGATACGCTCTCCACCAATGATTAGTGGATATTTTTCACCTAAATAAGATGAAACTTTTGCTAATCCTTGTTTGTATTGTTCTTGATTTTCCTCTAAGCCAAAGTTTGTAAATGGCTCATGTTTGTAAGGTATAACCATTGAATAAATCCCCCTTTAGTTTGAAAATAGCAACAACTGTAACCGTTTTTCTATCAGTGTTTTCAGTCAATTGCTAGTAGAATAACTACTGTATAAAAAACTCACATATACATAATACAATATTCCTATATATTCTTCAAATATGAAACGCTTACAGATTCTTCCCTTTTATTAAAAAAAGGAAGAGTTGTCCTCTTCCTTTTAGTTATAAATATGCACACTTGGTTCCTTAGCATCTACATCTTTTACGATGAGTGCTTCCTGTCCATTTGATGAGAATATATTCGTCTCAACCTTTAAGTATGAAGGGAAATGGTCCATCATAAGTCCCGCTACATATTGAGTAAAAGCTATGACTTCTGCCTTACCATAAAATTGCATAGGTATATCAATTTTTAGTTGTATTAATTCATTATCCTTATAAAAACCAGTACCTACAACACCAGTATAATTCGGAAAATAATTTTCTATATCTGATTTAAAATTAACCATTTTCATTGCATCATCTCGGTAATCTGCAGTTGCAGCAGCTGAAGGGAATAAATAGTATTTCTCATTTATTTTATCCCAGTTGCTTATTGAGAAGTCATTTCCAGACACTGAAGTCATAGCAACATAGTTTCCAGGTACTACAGATGACTGACTTTGCTGACGGAAAATAGCAAATGTGATTGGTATATCTTTAAATTCGTCCATTTTTCGCACTCGCGTTAAAATTTCTTGTGCGATCGCTTTACCTTGTTTAATCATTTCATCTTGAGGAATTTTAAGCTCTCTTGGGTAGCCGTGCTCCTCTTGATAATAATAAACAGAGTTCATTGCTAAACCAATTGCTACGCCCTCAACTTTAACTTCTTTTCCGTTCTTTTTTAGATAATCCTGCTCTAAAATTGAATTTAAAAATATCGGAGCTTGTTTAGCTTTTTGATCTTCAGTGAGATTTTTTGTATCCGTTTGAATTGGATTCAATCCGTCATTTGTAATCGAACTTGGTTTTAAATTTGCGCTCTTAAGTGCATCTTGTTTTTGTTTAAATTGTGAAGGAGTATACTTCCTTTTTAGCCAAGATTCCACCGTTTTTTTACTTAATAATTGTCCTTCTTGATACAGGTAATCTTTTGTTGAATATTGCTCTTGTACAATTCGCATTAAACCTAATTCAAATTCACTAATATCAAGTCTATTATCGATATTTGCAACGACAGCACCTCTTGTTTTACTCGGTTTAAATGGAAGTATTGTCTTGTAGTAATCATTTGAAATTGAATAACGGGGAATAATTGCGTCTTCCCCTTTTTTGCTATTGCTCTCTTGTACAACCTTATCTTCATTCTTTAATGATAATGAACAGCCAGATAAGATGAGCGAAAAACAACATAGGAGCATTCCTATACGTTTTTTCATCTAACTCACACCTTCTACTTATTAAGTGAACGAACTACTATCATTAATCCGTCCTCTAGTTGATTGTAATATTATTGTGGTTGAAGCTCTTTAATCATTCTCTCTTCATCCCAAATCTCGATATTTAATTTTCGTGCAGCATCTAATTTCGATCCAGCTGCCTCACCTGCAATGACTAGATCAGTACTCTTACTAACACTTCCTGCTACTTTTGCGCCAAGTGCTTCTAACTGCTTCTTAGCCTCACTTCTAGTCATCTGTTCTAGCTTACCAGTTAATACTACTGTTTTACCAGCAAAAAGAGAATCCATATTAATATTTTCTACTTGAATCCCTTTATATTCAGTATTTACTCCAACAGTTTTAAACGTTGAAATAAGTTCTTTTACTTCGTCTTGTGAAAAATAATCATTAATTGACTGGGCCATTTTAGAACCAATTTCATTAATTCCGGTTATTTCCTCAACCGATGCTTCCATCAGTCGATCAATTGTTTGGAAATGCTGAGCTAATGTTTTTGCTGCTTTAGCTCCAACATGACGAATACCTAAACCAAATAATAATTTTTCAAGTGAATTTTCTTTAGAAGCTTGAATTGCAGAAATTAATTTATCTGCTGACTTTTCTCCAAATCGTTCAAGTGATAATAATTGTTCTTTCGTTAGAATATAAAGATCTGTAAATGTCTTAATCAAATTAGCATCGAATAGTTGTGATACTACTCTTTCACCTAGACCCTCGATATTCATTGCATCACGAGACGCAAAATGAATTAATCCTTCACGAATTTGAGATGGACAGAAGGGATTTACACAACGTAGTGCTACTTCACCTGTCACTCTTATTAACTCATGATCACATGAAGGGCAGTGAGTTGGCATTGCAAAAGGCTGTTCATCACCAGAACGACGATCTAATAGTACATTTACTACTTCAGGAATAATATCTCCAGCTTTGCGAATAACGACTGTGTCACCAATTCGAATGTCTTTTTCTTTAATTAAATCTTCATTATGAAGCGATGCACGTTTTACTACTGTACCTGCAACACGAACAGGTTCTAAAATTGCAGTCGGTGTTACCACACCTGTACGACCAACACTTAATTCGATATCGACTAATTTGGTTACAACCTCTTCAGCTGGGAACTTATATGCAATAGCCCATCTTGGTACTTTTGCTGTTGATCCTAACTTTTTCTGAATACTGTATTCATCCACTTTTATGACAATTCCATCAATCTCATAAGGCAATGATGGGCGTTTATCTTTCCATTCTTCAACGTATTCAATCACTTCTTCGATTGTATGGCACGTTTTGCGGAAAGTATTTGTTTTAAATCCAAGTTTGTGAAGATAGTCTAATGCTTCGCTATGCTTTTGAATTGAAAATTCCTCAGCTGTAGGGAATCCATAAACGAAGAACGATAAATCTCTCTTTGCAACAATTTTCGGATCAAGTTGGCGTAATGAACCAGCCGCTGCATTTCTTGGATTTGCAAATAATTCTTCCCCATTCTTTTCACGCGATTCATTAACCTTTTCAAAGCTAGCTTTTGGCATGAATGCTTCACCACGAGCTTCTATTGTAATTGGCTCAGAAAGTCTTAATGGAATTGCTTTAATGGTCTTTAAATTATGTGTAATATCTTCTCCAACTGTACCATCACCACGAGTTGCACCTTTGACAAACAATCCATTTTCATATTGAAGTGAAACCGCTAAGCCGTCTATTTTAAGTTCACAAACATAAGATACTCCCGCAGAATCCTGTCTAATTCTTTGGTCGAAATCTCTTAAATCTCCTTCATTAAACGCATTTCCTAGGCTTAACATTGGATGACTATGAACGACTTTTTCGAACAAATCAATTGCCTGTCCACCTATACGTTGTGATGGAGAATCAGGTGTTAACAGAGTTGGATATTGTTCTTCTAATTCAATTAATTCATGTAATAGTGAGTCATACTCGGCATCTGGCACTGATGGCTGATCTAATACATAATACTCATAGTTGTACTGATTTAATTTTGTTCTTAGTTCTTCAACTTTATCAATGATTTTTTGATCCAAGAGCTCTCCATCCCTTCTATGCTTTCGTAATTGGAGCAAATTTTGCTAATAAACGCTTAATACCAACAGGACTTGGGAATGCAATATCTAACTCCATTGCTTCGCCTTCTCCTTTTACACTTACAACTGTACCAATTCCCCATTTACCATGAGAAGCTTTATCTCCAACTCTCCAACCTAGTGACTCTCCACCTGTTGTTTTCATTGCCACCGCTGGTCTAGATACAGCACGGCGCTCAGTTACTACTTTCTTATTAGCACGATCTAATAGCTCATCAGGAATTTCATTAATAAAGCGAGATTCTTGGTTTACACTAGTGCGACCATAAAGTGTACGTGTTTGAGCATTTGTAATATATAAATTCTTTTCAGCACGTGTTATTCCTACATATGCTAATCGTCTTTCTTCTTCCATTTCTTCTTCATCCATTAAAGAACGGCTATGTGGGAAAATACCTTCTTCCAAACCGATTAGAAACACTACTGGGAACTCTAATCCTTTTGCAGAGTGAAGCGTCATAAGGATAACCTCATCTGCTTGTGACTCTTCTTTATCGGCTTGATCGATATCAGACACTAAAGCTAAATCAGTTAAAAATGATACTAAACTTTTATCTTCACTGCTTTCTTCAAAAGCGTTTGTAACTGTTAAAAACTCTTCAATATTTTCGATTCTTGAAGCAGATTCAATAGTATTTTCATCTTTTAACACTTGGATATAGCCTGTTTTATCAAGAACTTCCTCAACAAGCTCGGTAACTGATAAATAATCCAACATTTGCTGCCAGTTTTTCGCCATAGCATGGAAATCTCCAATTGCTTTCGTAATTTTTCCACTTAATCCAACGAAGTCAATTTGCTCTAAAGTATCTGATAGAGATAGGTCATTCATTATGCTATAGTTAATAATTTTATCTACAGATGCCGCTCCCACACCACGTTTTGGGACATTAATAATTCTTGAAAAACTAATCTCATCATCTGGATTTGCAATAAATCTTAAGTAAGCAAGTATATCTTTAATCTCTTTACGATCATAGAACTTTACTCCGCCGACCATTTTATAAGGAATATTAGACTTAACTAAAACTTCCTCCATTGCACGTGATTGCGCATTCGTACGATAAAGAATAGCAACATCACCATATTGATGAACTCCTTCTTTTTTCCACTCGGCTAGCTTTCCAGCCACAAAATATCCTTCGTCCTGTTCTGAGGCAGCTCTAAAATAATGTATCGGTGTACCTTGTCCATTTTCTGTCCAAAGCTTTTTCGCTTTACGGTTTGAATTGTTCGTAATAACTGCGTTAGCAGCATCAAGAATCGTTTGAGTCGAACGGTAATTTTGTTCTAACAGAATTACTTGTGCTTTATCATAATCTTTTTCGAATGAAAGAATATTAGAAATATCTGCTCCACGCCAGCGATAAATTGATTGATCTGAATCACCAACTACACAAATATTTTTAAATTGCTCGGCAAGCAATTTTACAATTTTATACTGAGCATGATTAGTATCTTGATACTCATCCACGTGAATATATTGAAATTTTCGTTGATAATATTGTAGTACTTCTGGAACACGTTCAAATAAATTAATTGTCATCATAATTAAATCGTCGAAGTCTAATGAATGATTTTTACGTAGTCGATCTTGATAAGATGCATAAATTTCTCCAACAACTTTTTCAAATGGAGTAAAAGCATCTCTTGAATAATCTGCAGCAGTTTGCAGTTCATTTTTTGCACTACTAATAGAACCTAGAATACTACGAGGATCAAATTTCTTTGAATCTAAGTTTTTCTCTTTCAGAATATTTTTTATGACTGTTAATTGGTCAGTTGTATCTAATATAGAAAAGCTTCTGTTAAAGCCAATTCGATCAATATCTCTACGAAGAATGCGCACACACATTGAGTGGAATGTGGAAACCCAAATATCTTCTGCATCTTTTCCAACTAGATTAAATATACGCTCTCTCATCTCTCTAGCTGCTTTATTTGTAAAGGTGATTGCAAGTATATTCCATGGAGCGACACCTTTTTCTCCTAATAAATAAGCAATTCGATGTGTTAGTACACGAGTTTTACCTGAACCTGCTCCAGCCATAATTAATAAAGGACCATCAACCGTTTTAACGGCTTCTTTTTGCATTGGATTTAAACCTTGCAATAATTCTTCTGCTGTTTTCATTACTTCGTCGCTCCTTCTTTCACAGCTTTCACAGTAAGTAAAGCCTCTTGTAAGTTATCATATATAATGTTCCCAACAACAATCGTATCAGCAAATTGCTTCATCTCAATTGCTTGTTGAGCTGATGAAATTCCCCCGCCATAGAATAATTTCGTATTGTTTAATACTTTTGAAACTTCTTCTACCACCTGAGGTGAACCATATGTTCCGCTATATTCTAAATAAAAAATTGGTAATTTTAATAATTGCTCAGAAACTTCCGCATACGCGACAATATCTTCTATTGAAAGATCTGTTACTGCATTTGTCAGCTTTGCAGCCTTACAATCTACATTTAATATACAATAACCTTCCATTACCAATTCTTCGGCATCAACTAAATGAGCGAATTCTTTCATTGCTTGTTGATGCATTCCAATAATCCACTTTGGATCATTACTATTTAAAACTGTCGGGATAAAGTAGAAATCATATCCTGGAGTTACGGCTTCAAGATTTGATACCTCTAAAATACATGGTACTGCATAGCGTCTTATTCTAACTAGTAGAGAGATCGTAGCATCTAACGTAACATCGTCCGTTCCACCAACTAATATTGCATCCGTTCCTGACTCACAAATTTTTTCTAATTCATCATCAGAGATTTCTTTGTTTGGATCTAATTTAAATATGTGATTCCATTGTGAATAATCGTACATTTTGTCCTCCGGAATTGTTTTTTACATTAATTTATCTATTTTTATTAAGTACTTTTTATCAAAAATATAAATGTATTGTATCTTATTGAAATGGAAAAGTAACCCTACGTCCCCATTTTAAGTAATTAATACTAATTGTTTCCTATGATATTGAAACAATTAAAGGGAAAAATGGTAAAGAGTGATGTAGTCACTGATACTTATTATAAGGGGAGTTACTGTTGAGACCAAATATTAGCATTATAAATGCACTTATCCGTATAACTGCTGGCTTAACAATTTTAGCTTACGGCACAGCAAAACTTACACGCAGAAGATGTAGTAATTCTGTCATCATTTTAATCATAATCGGTGCCATGAAAGTTGCAGAGGGAGTATTACGTTTTTGCCCAATGACTGCTCTAGGTAAGAAATGTAAGATTATGGCAGATAAACACGACGAGGGAGATACATTCGAAGATTATGTTCAACCTTCATAAAAGTAGTTTATCAAAAATGGAGTAGATTGTATAGATAAAAATAGAACACTAGTTCTTATTTTAACAAGAAATAGGGTCGTCATTGATCATAAATGACGACCCTTTCTTTCTAATTATTTACTTTAATTGCTTTATGACCTATATCGTGGCGATAGAATAAGCCATCTGATTGAATCGTATCAATTTGCTTATATACATTTTCGAAAGCTTCATTAATGGAGCTTCCTTTATGTGCAATAATTAATACTCGTCCACCATTTGTAACATATTCATTATTTTCAAGTTTCGTACCGGCGTGGAATACCATTGTTTCATTACTTACATTATTTAATCCAGATATTACAGCACCTTTTTCAGGAACTTCAGGATATCCATTTGCAGCAAGCACAACTCCAACAACAGCTTCCTCTGACCATTCTAAATTAATTTCTTCTTCATTTAATATTGCTAATAATACTTCAGCTAACTCACTCTCTAAACGAGGTAATACAACTTCCGTCTCTGGATCGCCAAATCTTGCATTAAACTCGATTACTTTAGGTCCCTGGCTTGTTAACATTAAACCAGCATATAGTATTCCAGTAAAATGTCTTCCTTCAGAAATCATTGCTTCTGCGACTGGTACTACTATTTCTTTTAAAGATTGTTCAACAACTGACTCTGAGATTTGTGGTACTGGCGAATAAGCACCCATACCACCCGTATTAGGTCCTTTGTCTCCATCATAAGCACGTTTATGGTCTTGGGCGATTACCATAGGATAAACCTTATTCCCGTTAACAAATGACATTAGCGAGAATTCTTCGCCCTCCAAATATTCTTCAATTACTACTGACGCACTTGCATCGCCGTACTTTTCATCAAGTAGCATGTCATGAAGGCTTACAATTGCTTCTTCAATTGTCATCGCTACAACTACACCTTTACCAGCTGCTAATCCATCAGCTTTAATAACAATCGGTGCACCAACTTTTTCAACATATGCTTTTGCTTCTTCAAAACTAGTAAACGTTTCATAAGCTGCAGTCGGGATCGCATATTTTTTCATTAAATCCTTTGTAAAGCTTTTGCTTCCTTCAATAATTGCCGCTTCTTTAGTCGGACCAAAAATCTTTAAATTAGCAGCTCGAAAATCATTTACAATTCCGTTCATTAAAGGAACTTCAGGACCAACGATTGTTAAATCAATTTCTTCCTTTTTTGCAAATGCAATAAGTGCTTCATGGTCACTTTCATCAATATTGACAAGTGTTGCAACATCAATCATTCCATCGTTTCCTGGAGCAACAAATACGTCTGTTACATTCTCCGATTGATTTACCTTCCAAGCAATTGTATGCTCACGGCCTCCGCGACCAATGACTAATACTTTCATCTTGTCATCTCCTTATTTCTTAATGTTTAAAGTGACGAACCCCTGTAAAGACCATTGCAATTCCATATTCATCAGCTTTTTTAATTGAATCTTCATCTTTGATTGATCCGCCCGGTTGAATAATTGCTGTAATACCAGCTTTAGCCGCTGCTTCTACTGTATCATTCATAGGGAAAAATGCATCTGAAGCTAACGCCGCGCCATTTGATTTTTCGCCAGCTTGTTCAATCGCAATTTTTGCAGCTCCAACGCGATTCATTTGACCTGCACCAACACCGATTGTCATATGATCCTTCGCTAAAACAATTGCATTTGATTTAACATGTTTTACAACTTTCCAACCTAATTTTAAATTCTCCCACTCTTCTTCAGTCGGTTGACGTTTTGTAGGGACTGTAACTGTTGCATCATCTAATCCAAATGTATCCATATCTTGGCGTAATAAACCACCATGAACAGTCGTTAATTTAGGTGCAAACGAAGGCTTAGTTTCTAAGTCCACTGTTAATAAACGTAAGTTCTTTTTACTAGTTAAGATTTCTAAAGCCTCTTCACTGAATGAAGGAGCGATAATAATTTCTAAGAATAATTCATGCATTTTCTTAGCTGTTGCAGCATCAACTTCACGGTTTGTCGCAATAATTCCTCCAAAAATTGAAACTGGATCAGCAGTATAAGCACGATCATATGCTTCTTCAATTGTAGTGCCTTCGCCTACTCCACAAGGATTCATGTGTTTTACAGCGACAACAGCTGGATTTGAGAATTCGCGTACAATATTTAGTGCTTCATTAGCGTCATTAATATTGTTATAAGAAAGCTCTTTACCATGTAATTGCTCTGCATAAGCAATTGACGAAACTGTTGGCATTGGAGCACGATAGAATGTCGCTTTTTGGTGAGGATTTTCACCATAACGTAAAGATTGTTTTAATTCGTAAGTAACAGTATAGCTTTCAGGATTTTCTTCTCCTACTTGCTCTGTTAAATAATTAGAAATTAATGAATCATAAGCTGCAGTATGACGGAAAACTTTAGCTGCTAATCGACGGTTCGTAGTAATAGAAACCGTATTATTTTCAGCTAACTCAGCTAAAATTACTTCATAATCTGTTGGGTCAACTACTACAGATACAAATTCATGATTTTTAGCTGCTGAACGAAGCATTGTAGGGCCACCGATATCGATATTTTCAATTGCATCTTCAAATGTAACATCAGGCTTCATGATCGTTTCTTTAAACGGATATAAATTTACACAAACTAAATCAATTGGCTGAATTCCTAACTCGTTCATTTGACGCATATGTTCTTCATTTGAACGAACACCTAGTAAACCTCCGTGAATAGAAGGATGTAATGTTTTTACACGACCATCCATAATTTCTGGAAAGTTAGTTACTTCTGAAATACCAATTACATTTAATCCAGCATCTTTTAATAAATTATAAGTTCCACCTGTTGAAATAACTTCAAAATCATGTTTAATTAATCCACTTACAAATTCAATAATCCCTTGTTTATCTGAAACGCTAACTAAAGCTCGTTTTTTCATGATATACATTCCCCTATCTAATCGATTTCATGCTCTATATCTAATCTAATTAACTAAACAATTTTTTTAGTGTTTGCACATATAAAACATGCTCGACACTATGAACCTTCTGCTCAAGAGACTCCTTAGAATCTCCCTTTTCAATTAGAATTTCTTCTTGCGCAATAATTGGACCAGTATCCATTCCTTCATCGACAAAATGAACCGTTACACCAGTCGATTCGACACCTGCTAGGAGAGCTTGACCAATTGCGTCTTTTCCAGGAAATAATGGTAGAAATGAAGGATGAATATTCACTATTTTCCCAGGAAATGAGTCTAAAATTGTCGGACCAATCAATCTCATATAGCCAGCTAAAACGATAAATTCGACATTTAACTCTTTAAGATGGGCAATAATTTCACTTTCATACTGCTCTTTTGATTCATAGTTTTTCGCTGAAAATAAAAATGATGGAATATTTGTTTGCTTTGCTCGTTCTATACAAAATGCATTTGGACGATCACAAACAAGTAACTTCACTTCAGCATTCATTTCTCCGCTTAGAGTTGCATCAAGAATGGCTTGAAAGTTGCTGCCATTTCCTGAAGCAAATACGGCAATCTTCTTCATTACAGAGAACCTCCGCCAAAGGTTACACCTTCACCTGCTTTTGTTCTTCCGATAATAAATACTTTTTCCCCGTCTTCTTCTAATAGTTTAATAGTGTCATGTAAGTTCTCTTCACTAACCGCAAGAACCATACCAATACCCATATTAAAAATATTAAACATTTCTTCGCGCTTCAATTCACCAATCTCTTCTAATAAATCAAAGATTGGTTGGATTGGCCATGAACCATAATCAATTTCTGCACCGATTCCCTCTGGAAGCATTCTTGGGATATTTTCAATAAACCCACCACCAGTAATATGAGCCATACCTTTTACTTCAAACTTTTTAAGGACATTTAAGATTGGTTTTACATAAATTTTAGTTGGGCGTAGTAATTCTTCGCCTAAAGTATGACCTAATTTATCAATGTTTTGATCAAGCGTTAAGCCACCTTTTTCTAATAAAACCTTACGAACTAGAGAATATCCATTACTATGGATCCCGTTTGATGAGATTCCTAATAAGATATCTCCTTCTTTAATGTTTTGACCTGTTACAAGCTTCGACTTATCAGCAATTCCTACTGCAAAACCAGCAACGTCATATTCATTCTCTGGATACATACCAGGCATTTCTGCAGTTTCTCCTCCGACTAAAGCGCAGCCTGCTTGAACGCAGCCATCAGATACACCTTTTACAATTTGCTCAATTCGTTCAGGTACAGCCTTGCCAACTGCTAAGTAATCTAGGAAAAATAAAGGCTCCGCTCCTTGAACCACAATATCATTCACACACATCGCGACTGCATCAATGCCGATCGTATCGTGACGGTCCATTTGGAAAGCTAATTTTAATTTTGTTCCTACTCCATCTGTCCCTGATACAAGAACCGGTTCCTTATAGTTGAATTTGGAAAGATCAAACATTCCTCCAAATCCTCCTAATCCACCAAGAACTTCTTGACGCATTGTTTTTTGAACGTGTTTCTTCATTCTGTTCACTGCTTCGTAGCCAGCTTCGATATCTACTCCAGCTTGTTTATATGCATTCGCCATGTGATGATTTCCCCTTTCAGTTCCTTATGAATAGATTCAATTTTAAAAGAGGCGGCGACTTTGCTCACCGCCTCTGTTTTTTAATATTAATTATGAGAATGTACTAATTCATTTTCATAGATTACTGTTGGATACTTCCCTGTAAAGCAAGCAGTACATTGCCCTCTATTTGGTCCCTCATGATTTCTGCCAATAGCATTTAATAATCCTTCTAAGCTAATAAATTCTAATGAATCTGCACCAATTTCTTCGCAAATTTCTTCTATTGTATTAGTTGCAGCAATTAACTCTTCTCTTGTAGAAGTGTCAATACCATAATAGCAAGGATTTTTCAATGGTGGTGCGCCAATACGAACATGAACTTCACTTGCACCTGCATCACGTAACATTTGTACGATTCGGCGGCTTGTAGTTCCACGAACGATTGAATCATCTACCATTACTACACGTTTCCCTTCAACGATCGAACGAACTGGAGAAAGTTTCATCTTAACCCCTTGCTCTCTAAGTTCTTGAGAAGGTTGAATAAATGTGCGACCTACGTAGCGATTTTTAATCAAACCAAGTTCATATGGAATACCAGATTCTTCTGCGTAACCAACTGCTGCTGAAATACTTGAATCTGGAACACCGATTACTACGTCCGCTTCAACAGGAGCTTCTTTCGCTAATACACGCCCCATATTTTTACGTGCAGAATGAACATTGATATTATCAATATTGCTATCAGGACGAGAGAAATAAATATATTCCATGCTACAAATTGTGTGATTAACTGATGAAGTAAACTGATCAGTTTCCACTCCATTGTCTGAAATAATAAGTAATTCTCCCGGATTAATATCTCGAATATATTTCGCTCCGACTACATCAAATGCACACGTCTCTGAAGCTACAACATAAGCGTCACCTAGTTTAGCTAACGCCAATGGTCTAAAACCATTTGGATCTAGTGCAACATACATTGCATCTTTTGTTAGAACTAAGTAAGCGAAAGCTCCTTTGATCATATTTAAAGATGCTTTAATGCTATCTTTTAATGGAGCAGAACCATTACGTTTAATTAAGTGAGCAAGTACTTCAGTATCAGAAGTAGTTTGAAAAATACTACCTTGCATCTCTAAATCTTTACGTAATCTTGAAGCATTTACTAAATTACCATTATGAGCAAGAGCAATGCTTCCAGTATGCGATTGGAATAATAGAGGCTGAACATTTTCATAGCCGCCTCCGCCTGCAGTTGCATAACGAACATGACCAATAGCAGCTTTTCCGTGTAAATCATTTAATTGACCTTTACTGAAAACTTCTGTTATTAAACCAAGTCCTTTTGCCCCTTCAAGTTCATCCCCATTCGTTACAACAATTCCAGCTCCTTCTTGGCCTCTATGTTGTAAGCTATGAAGACCATAGTAGGAGATTTGGGCAGCATCAGTATGCCCCCAAATTCCAAATATTCCACATTCTTCGTTTAGTCCTTTTATTTCAGCAAGCATGGGATCGCCTCTTTCCAAGCTTGTTTCAGTTCCTCAACTGAAGCATGAAGAACTGTTTCATTGTTTTCATTACGAACTGTTACTGATGTTTCTTCTGTAACTGTACCGATTAACTTTGCATCTACTAATGCTTCGAATTGTTCTTTATGTTCAGATTTAACTGAAAGTAAGAAACGTGATTGAGTTTCGCTAAATAATGAAACAACCTCATTTCCTTCAATCGTAATAGTTGCACCAACTTCTGACGGACCAAATGTGCTTTCTGCAATCGCTACAGCTAAACCACCCTCAGAAATATCGTGTGCTGAAGCAACTACACCTGCTTGAATAGCAGCAAGAATTTGCTCTTGGCGACTAGATTCAACAGCTAAATCAATACTTGGTGCTTTACCAAAGATTTTGCCATTTAATAATTTTTGAAGCTCACTTCCACCGAATTCAGCTTCTGCTCCACCGATTACATAAATTAAATCGCCAGCAGTTTTAAAATTTTGAGTCGTGATATGCTCGACATCTTCAATTAGACCTACCATACCAACTACAGGAGTTGGGTAAACTGCTTCACCATTTGTTTCGTTATATAATGATACGTTACCACCGATTACTGGAGTACTTAATACATTACAAGCTTCACTCATACCATCTGTTGCTTTTTCTAACTGCCAGAAAATCTCAGGTTTTTCAGGATTTCCGAAGTTTAAGCAATCAGTAATTGCAAGTGGACGAGCACCTGAACAAACTACATTACGAGCTGCTTCTGCTACTGCAATTTTCCCACCAACTTCAGGATCTAAATATAAGTAGCGTGCATTACAGTCAGTTGTCATTGCTAGAGCTTTTTTTGTATCACGAATTCTGATTACTGCAGCATCTGAGCCTGGAGCAACTACTGTATTTGTACGAACCATGTAATCATACTGACCGTAAACCCACTCTTTACTTGCGATTGTAGGTTGAGAAAGTAATTGTTTTAACGTTTCTTTTGAATCACTAATTTCAGGAATATAGTTTTCCATCGCTTGGAACTCACCATAATATGCAGGTTCAGTTGATGGCTTATGATATACTGGAGCTTCTTCAGCAAGAGCATCTACAGGTAATTCAGCTACAACCTCACCTTTGTGAAGTAAGCGAAGCATCTTATCATCTGTAACACGTCCTACTGATACAGCATGTAGATCATACTTTTCAAATAAGTCTACGATTTCTTGCTCTCTACCTTTTTCTACAACTAGTAACATACGTTCTTGAGATTCAGATAGCATCATTTCGTAAGCTGTCATACCAGCTTCACGTTGAGGAACTAAATCAAGATTCATCTCAATTCCCATTCCTGCCTTTGAAGCCATCTCAGCAGATGAAGATGTTAATCCAGCAGCACCCATATCTTGAATACCAACAAGAGCGTCATTTTGAACAACTTCTAAACATGCTTCAAGTAATAACTTCTCCATAAATGGATCGCCTACTTGTACCGCTGGGCGTTTCTCATCAGATGCATCAGATAACTCTTCAGAAGCAAAAGTTGCACCATGAATTCCGTCACGACCAGTTGAAGCACCAACGTACATTACTGTATTTCCAGCACCATGTGCTTGACCTTTTTTAATATCTTTATGATTGATTAATCCAACACACATTGCATTTACTAAAGGATTGCCTTCGTAACATGGATCGAAGTTTACTTCTCCACCAACTGTTGGAATACCAATACAGTTTCCATAACCAGCAATACCTGCAACTACTTCTTCAAATAAATACTTAACTCTTGGAGTTTCTAATTCTCCAAATCGTAAAGAATTTAGAAGTGCAACAGGACGTGCTCCCATTGAAAATACATCACGAATAATTCCACCTACACCAGTTGCAGCACCTTGGTATGGTTCAATTGCAGAAGGGTGATTATGGCTTTCGATTTTAAATACGACAGCTTGCTCATCGCCAATATCAACAATACCTGCTCCTTCACCTGGTCCTTGTAAAACATGCTCACCGCTTATTGGGAATTTACGTAATAAAGGTTTTGAGTTTTTATAACTACAATGTTCAGACCACATTACTGAGAATAATCCAAGCTCTGTATAGTTCGGATTGCGACCAATAATTGATTTGACTAATTGAAACTCTTCATCAGTTAAGCCCATTGTGGCATAAATTCTATCATTTTCAATTTGAATTGGATTTGGCTCAAGAAGTAACGACATGGTTTTCCCTCCAGTTTCTTACAATCGAACGAAATAGTTGAAGTCCGTCTGCACTACCTAATAATGCATCAACTGCACGCTCAGGGTGTGGCATCATTCCTAATACATTTCCTTTTTCATTAACAATTCCTGCGATATCATCTAAACTACCGTTCGGATTATTTTGATAACGGAAAATTATCTGATTATTATTTTTAAGTGCTTCGTATGTTTCTTGATCGCAATAGTAATTTCCTTCACCGTGTGCGATTGGTACAGTAATTACTTGACCTTTTTCATAACCAGTTGTAAACATAGATTCATTGTTTTCAACAACTAGCTCTACTTGTTTACACATAAATTTTAATTTCTCATTACGTCTAAGAGTACCTGGTAGTAGACCTGCTTCAGTTAGGATTTGGAATCCATTACAAACGCCAAAAACTGGTTTACCTTCAGCAGCAGCTTTCTTCACCGCATCCATCACGTTTGCAAAACCTGCAATTGCGCCAGAGCGTAAGTAATCTCCATATGAGAAGCCACCTGGTAATAAGATACCATCAAATTCATCTAAATTCGTTGAATCATGCCATAAGTATTCTACTTCTTCGCCTAACTCATCTTTGATTGCATGATACATATCAACATCACAATTTGAGCCCGGGAACACAATTACTGCAAACTTCACTGTGCGACTACCTCCTCTACCTCATAACGGTAATCTTCAATTACGATGTTTGCTAATAACTTTTCACACATTTCTTTTACTGTAGTATCTAAATCTGCAACATTTTTATCAATTAATAATTCCATATATTTACCGATACGAACATCTTGAACTTCGCTAAAATTCATGCTATGAAGTGCGTTTTTAACTGCATTTCCTTGTGGATCTAAAACACTTTCTCTTAATGTAACGAATACTCTTACTTTGAACATGATAATCCCCCTAAGCGTTTTAAAATTTCTTCGTATCCATCTGTTAAGTTACCTAAATCTCTACGGAATACATCTTTATCAAATTTCGCGTTTGTATCTTTATCCCATAATCGGCAAGTATCTGGTGAAATCTCATCTGCTAACAAAATTGTTCCATCATTTAATTTGCCAAACTCTAATTTAAAATCGACTAATCGAACATTACATGCATTAAACTGTTCTACTAGTACATCATTAACACGGAGAGCAATCTCTTTAATTGTTTCAAGATCTTCAGTTGTTGCTAGTTTAAGTGCAGCGATATGATCTTCATTAATAATTGGATCACCTAAATCATCACGTTTGTAATAAAACTCAATGATTGGTTTTTCTAACTTAACACCCTCATCTAATCCCATGCGTTTCGATAAGCTACCAGCAACAATATTTCTAACAACTACTTCAATTGGTACAATTGTTACTCGTTTTACAAGTTGTTCAAGTTCTGATGTTTTTTCTACGAAATGAGATGCAATACCTGATTCCTTTAACTTTGAAAATAGTAAACTAGTAATCGCATTATTCAAGCGACCTTTACCAGCAATTTCTGCTTTCTTTTCACCGTTAAATGCAGTTGCTGAATCTTTGTACTCAACTCTTACAATTTCAGGATTCTCAGTTGAGAAAATTCTTTTTGCTTTTCCCTCATACAACATTACTTGCTCTGCCATGCTAACAATGCCTCCCATATCCTCATTTAAACACCCAATAGAATTTCTGCTTTATCTGTTATTTGAATTGTTTGGCTAAGAATTTTTTTCTCTAATCTTAGCCAAACAATATTTATTAATTTAATCCTAAGCGTTCAAAAATTGTATCGACTTGACTTAAGTGGTAGCTGTAGTCAAAGCAATCATTAATTTCTTCTTGAGATAATAAAGAAGTAATTTTTTCTTCTGCTTCTACAAGCTCTTTAAACTGTACTTGAGTTTCCCAAGCTTCCATTGCTTTTGGTTGAACAGTATCATAAGCCTCTTCACGTGACATTCCTTTTTCAATTAAAGCAAGAAGTACACGTTGAGAATAAATTAATCCGTAAGTACGATCCATATTACGTTTCATATTCTCAGGGAATACTGTAAGGTTTTTAACAATATTTCCAAATCGATTTAACATGTAATTTAAAAGTATTGTTGCATCTGGTAAGATGATTCTTTCTGCAGATGAATGTGAGATATCTCTTTCATGCCAAAGTGATACATTTTCATAAGCTGTAACCATATGACCTCTAATTACACGAGCTAAACCTGTCATGTTTTCAGATCCAATTGGATTACGTTTATGTGGCATTGCAGAAGAGCCTTTTTGACCTTTTGCAAAGAATTCTTCAACTTCGCGTGTTTCACTTTTTTGTAATCCACGTACTTCAGTTGCAAACTTCTCAATTGAAGTTGCAATTAAAGATAATGTTGCCATGTAGTGAGCATGACGATCACGTTGTAAAGTTTGAGTTGAAATTGGAGCTGCTTGAATTCCTAGCTTTTCACAAACATATTCTTCAACAAATGGAGGAATATTTGCATAAGTTCCAACAGCGCCTGAGATTTTACCTACTCGAACTGTTTCAATCGCATTCTTAAATCGCTCTAGGTTACGCTTCATTTCTTCAGTCCATAATGCAAGTTTTAAACCAAAAGTAGTTGGTTCTGCATGTACACCGTGAGTACGTCCCATCATTACTGTGTACTTATGTTCTTTAGCTTTCGTTTCAAGAATTCCAATGAAATTCTCTAAATCTTTTAATAAGATATCATTTGCCTGACGTAGTAAGTATGAAAGTGCCGTGTCTACTACATCAGTTGATGTTAAGCCATAATGTACCCATTTACGTTCGTCGCCTAATGTTTCAGAAACTGCACGTGTAAATGCAACTACGTCATGACGTGTTTCTTTTTCAATTTCATAAATTCGGTTTATATCGAAAGAAGCTTTTTCACGTAACACTTTTACGTCTTCTTTAGGAATATCTCCTAATTCAGCCCATGCTTCACATGCTAAGATTTCAACTTCTAACCAAGCTTTAAATTTGTTTTCTTCTGTCCAAATTGCTGCCATTTCTGGGCGTGAATAACGTTCAATCATATTTTTACCTCCACCGGGTTCTGTTTCCAAATCCCTAACTCTTGTACTTTTTGCATCGCTAGTTCTGTTGATGCTGCCATTATATTAATATGTCCCATTTTACGGCCTTTTTTGCTTTCTTCTTTACCATAAAGATGGACATTTAATGAACTATCATTTTGCATTACATTCAATACTTCTTCAACATGTTCACCTAATATATTCACCATTACAACTGGTTTTAGTAATTCCGTATTTCCTAATGGTAAATTACAAACCGCTCGAATATGCTGCTTAAATTGTGAAGTTTCAACTGCCTCCATTGTATAGTGTCCTGTATTATGTGGACGCGGAGCTAATTCGTTTATATAAACCTGCTCATCTTCTGTTACAAATAACTCAATTGCTAAAACACCTACTAGATGAAATGAGCTAGCTACTTTCTTTGCATAGTTCTCTGCTGTTTTTATTACTGATTTTGAAGTATTTGCTGGTACAGATGAAGTATGCAGAATTTGATTCATATGAACATTCTCTGCTATTGGAAACGTATTTACCTCTCCATTACTATTTCTTGCGACAATTATTGACAATTCTTTTTCAAAAGGAACCCAGCCCTCAAGAATACATTGCTGTTTTTTAACAAGTTCTAATGCTTCAACAAAGTCTTCTTCAGATTTTAAAACAACTTGCCCTTTTCCGTCATAACCACCTGTTGTTGTTTTCAAAACAGCTGGTAAACCTATGTTCGTAACTGCCTCAGAAAATTGCTCTTCATTTTCTACTAGTTGAAATGGAGCAACCTTTATGCCTAAATTTTGAATAGCTGTTTTTTCAGTTAATCTATTTCTTGTTAGCTTTAATAACTCACTACCTTGAGGTAAATAGGAATGCTCATCTAAATACTCAAGTGCTTTTACATCAATATTTTCAAATTCATATGTTATAACATCACTTACTTTCGCAAGCTGTTTAATTGCTTCTAAATTAGAATACTCAGCCGTAATCTCTATATCAGATACTTGCCCACAAGGTGAATTTGGAGTTGGATCTAAAACAGCTATTTTATAGCCCATTTCTTTCGCCGAAAGCGCCATCATTCTTCCAAGTTGGCCTCCCCCGATGATCCCTATTGTTTGTCCTGGTAGAATTACTTTGCTATTCATAGTGATTCACTGCTTTCTAGAACTTGTTTAGTAGTGTTTTCACGACGAGTTTCTAATGCTAAATAAACTTCTTGATCTTGGATACTTAATACTTGAGCTGCAAGTAAGCCTGCATTCGTCGCACCTGCTTTACCAATCGCAACAGTTGCAACAGGTACTCCACCTGGCATTTGCACAATTGATAATAATGAATCTAATCCATTTAAAGCTTTTGATTGTACTGGTACACCAATTACTGGAAGTGTCGTTTTTGCTGCTACCATTCCTGGTAAGTGAGCAGCCCCGCCTGCACCTGCAATAATTACTTTAATACCACGTTCTCTAGCTGATTCTGCATACTCAAACATTAAATCTGGTGTACGATGTGCCGAAACAACTCGTTTCTCATAGCTTATATTTAGCTCTTCTAACACATCACAAGCATGTTTCATTGTTTCCCAATCACTTGTACTCCCCATAATGACACCAACTACCGGTTTCATCTGCTTTTCCCCCAAGTTTATTCGCTATTTTTTTATTTTTACAATAAATTTCCAACAAAAAACGCCTAAATAGAATTATCCCTCTATGGCGAGAAAGATAATCTACTTAGGCGTATACAAATAACGTACACGTGTGATTAACTTCCCCTCATAGTCCAGTAATTTAAGGTTACTAGGTAGAAACTTTTGGGCCATATTCCCAAACTTATATGAGGTTTGCTAAATTTCCTATCTCTATAGTATCAATTTATAACTCTTTTTTCAATAAAATATGAATGTTTTTCTTAAAAAATATTTTAATGTTCGTGTTTTACGCAGTTTTATACATTCTATGATGCCTATTTTTATTAAATTACTGATAGCAACTGTAATTTTTTTATTTCTTATTCGGATTTCTATTATCGACTAATCAATGAAAAACAAAAAAACTATCTATCCCTATAATAAATAGGAAAGATAGCTTTTTCAATTATTGACTTTTATTGAACAACCGTTACTTTAGTTGGAGTTGATGTTATTTTGAACCCATCTTTTGACGTAACATCAGCAGAGATATAGTATGTGCCGTTTGGTAGGTCTGGTTTTGGAATCCATTTTGTGTGCACTTCTTTTTCATTTTTAAATGAAATTGTATCTACTATATTTCCATTTATATCCTTCATATTAAACGTCCAATCTACTCTGTTTTGAGCAAAGAAATCAATTCCTGCTGCTCTATTTTTGTTAATATTTGTAGTTGGGTAAACACTTCTATTTGAAAGAATCATCCATTCACTCATATATTTTGCACTTTGATCTCCCCAAGTAGTATAAGAGTGGTTAAATGCATTGTCAGCTCCACCAATTACAATACTCTTTGGTTCAATATTTACTAGTAATGTTTGCGCTGCTCCTGGTGAATACATATTTCCGTTAACCCATACTACTGAAGCAGCATATCCAGATTCATTATCTGTGCCCTTCCAAGAAATTTCATATTTCCCATCTTTTGGAGTCACCTTAATATCTGTAACTTTCGGAAGGCTAGAATCGACTTTAACTGGCATTTTCACTTCTTGAGGTCTTGCACCTTGATAGTCTAAAGTTGTACGAATCACATAATTGTAAACTCCGTCAGGAACAATCTGTCCATTTTCATCTGTCATATTCCAAGCATAAAGTTCATTATAGCTTGTATCACCAAATGGCATGACATTTTTTCTAAATTTATATGGAGTTCCATTAAATTCACTAAAATCACCTAAATATTTAACCATTTCACCGTTTTGATTTTCAATATACATTTCTGTTTTTGCTAAATTTCGTAAAGCTGTAAATGAAGAATAGATTCCATTTAAATGGAAGTTTGGCGAAATTGCTATTTTGCTAAGATCGAATGTACCAGTTGCAGAATTATATCCTTTTGGATAACGTTCAGAAGTTCCATCCCAAAGTGCAGTATATCCTAAAAACGCATCCTTTTCCCACGCAGGTGCATCGATATTTCTTGGCTCATCCCATTTTCCATAGAAGGCCATATAAGGAACAGAAATTGGAACTGCCTTATCTTGATCTTTTGCCACAGGGACTAGGCGTACGTATCCTTCAACAAAACTATTCTTCGTTAATGAATCTGGTAAATTAACACTAATTGTCAGCATTTTTGATTGACCTGGTTTTATTTTAAGTAATGATCCATCTTTATATGTTACTTTATTATCATTTACAGTAATCGTTGCACCTTCAATACGTTCACTAGTCATTGTTAAATAATCTTTTGAATCCATCGCACCATCATTGTCTAAATCAAATTGCTTTGTTTCTGTTTTATCTTTTAATAAATCCACATAAACATTGTATTCAATATCAGCGCTATTATTTTTTCCCTTTGGCGCATCAAATGCTTCAACATTTAATTTAAAGCTAGTATTCTGGCCAATTTCTTTTAATGCAACTGCCCCAGCTTGCTCTAATGGCGTATTTCTACTTGTAACAATAACTGGCGTATTAATTGCATTTTGAATTTGCATTAAACCTGATCCCTGTAATCGTGGAGAATACGGAACTTCTCCATTTGTTTTTGGATCCATCACAATACTTGATGTATTCATTAATGCTATTTTTGCTTTTAAGGCTGCATCTTCTGAGTGTTGTAATCCTTTTTCATAAAGTGACTGTAATACCAACGCTGAACCGCCTGCAACGTGAGGTGTTGCCATTGACGTACCGCTCATTACTTCATAATCATTTCCAGGTACAGTTGAATAAATATTTCCACCTGGAGCAGAAATTTCCGGTTTAAAATCTAATGTTGAGGGCGCACCGTACGATGAAAAACTAGACATTTTGTTTTTGTTAACATTATCAATCCAAGTATCACCTGCTAATTTCATTTTTACAATTTGGCCACTTGTTAGTTTATTAATTAATTCTTGACCTACTGCCTTACCTGTTGTAGCAGTTGGAATAGAGGATCCATTTAATTTCATGTATGGATAATCATCCAAATTGTTAGGTGGAATAATAATAGCAGCTTTTGCTTTATATTTTGAAGCATTAGATTGAACAAATGAGTATGAAGTATATTGATTGTTCATTTTCGCAACAACGATTTTACCTTCAACATTTTTAGTACTAAAATCGGTAGGCTTCGATCCTTCACCTACATATACCAATTCATACTCTTGGCCGGGTGTTAATCTTCTAGAAAGTTTAAAGTTTGCTGTTGGTGCAAATTGAGTTTGATCTTGGAATGGCAGTTTAAAACCATTAGCATCAGCTAAAGTATTTAAGTGCATTTTTGTATTTTCATAGGAAGCAACAGATAATGCATATGGACTTACTCCTGGTGCACCTACTGTTCCGATATCAGGATTATCTGCAAAGGGCTGTGCAGCGGCATCGAAAAACAAATTATTTTTTGTGCTGTAAGCTGAGTTCCCAGCAGCAACTACAACAAGCGTCCCTTGTTCAGTTGCTTCTCGAATTGCTTTTTGAACAGGATCAAAATCTTCCCCTACAAAACCTGCATCAACGCCTAAACTCATATTGATAACATCAGCATCCATCGCAACTGCATGCTCAATCCCTGCGATAATATCATCCTCATAAGCACCGCCACCTACATCGGAAAATACTTTCTCTGCTAATAATTGAGTTCCAGGAGCAATACCTTGAACACCACCGTTTGCATCATTACCATTTGCACCAATTGTACCTGAAACGTGCGTACCATGTGGACTTCCATCTCCACGAGGAATAACGTCAGTATCATGATCAGCCCAATCATAGCCTGTTGGTACTTTATCTGAGTACCAAACTTCATTTACAGATGTAGCATCTAATTTACTTTTAATATTTGTTTGAGTTAGCTTTTCTTTTTGTTTACCCTTTTCTGTCAACGTCATGTCCTTATGAGTATAGTCAATACCAGTATCAACAACTGCTACAAGTAAACCTTCTCCTTGATAACCATATTGATTCCAAACCTTTTGAGCTTGTACTAGCTCTTTACTTGCTGCCATTGTTTCATGGAAGGTTCTAGCAACATTTACGTGAAGTACACCAGGAATAGACTTGATTTCATCTAAATTCTGATATTCTGTTTCAACACTAAATCCATTGAATCCCTCAAAGAAACGTTGTTTTAATTTAGGGGAATTTGATTTAGCCTTATTATTCTTTGTGATTTCTTCGATTACTTTGTCTTGTTTTTCTTTAAATAAGGATTTTTTGTTTGATGTAGAAGTGTCAGTAGTTGATGGCTGCTCAATTTCCACTATAAAGCGGACATTATCGGTAGGTTTATAAGTTTTCTCAGATTCATCCTTTTGAATGTCTTTATATAGGTCCTCTTTACCTTTTGGACTTTGGTCTAATAATTGTGGTGCTTGATCCTCGACCGCTTCTGTTGTTATATCATTATTTTCTGCTAGAGCTGTATAAGATGAAAAAATCAAAGAAGATAAAGCCACTGTGGTCATTACTTTAAACGGTATCATTTTACTGAATTTCATTTAAGCCTCTCCTTTTATGTGTGTATATTTCGATTATGTATTTTCTTTAATACTATGATTAAGAGGTTAGTAGTTTATTAAATAGAGAGTCATCATTTGTTTAAACTTAAGCCCTTACCATTAAGTGAGTAAATAAATACATTACTATCTAAATGTACATTCAATATATGCCGGAGTAAATTGGGGGAATTTCATATGATTTAAGGCGCTTATTTTCTACAAAAAACTGCATAAAGACTTATATTAGAACAAAATTAATTGTAAAAATTATAAATAATATATCAAAAACTTAATAATTGTGTCGGAAACTTTTAGTAATAAATAATCTTTTTTATCTAAATTTGCGAAAATATAAAGAAAATTCAAATTTTTTATACATTTATTCGATTTCCGTATAAAAATGATTAATAAGTACTAATAATTTGAAGTAAAAAAGGCGATACCAATTTGGTTTCGCCTTTTTAAGGATTAGATAATTTTAATTTTTAATGAAACTTTCAATTTCCTCTATTAATTCAGACTGTATTTTATCTACTTTTGAAAAATCCATAGCTCCTATATAAATAGCTTCTAATTCGTCTCTAAGAACTTTAGCATCCGCCAAATAAGATATTGCCTCTTTCATTTTATCTTTATATGAATTTGTCGTTCTTTCAATTTCAGTAGCGTACTTCTCATCTGTGCCCGGTGTAATACATCTTTCGTACATATCAATAATCTCATCTGTTTCGCGATCAGGAAAATATTCATGTGGTGCTGTACTGTCAAAGATCGCAATGCTTTTTTCTGGAATAATGACCATGTCAAGACTGTTTGGATCAAATCCACAATGATATATCTCTACGTCATATCCTCTTTCTTCTCCAGCAGCTGCTATTTTCTTTAGCATTGTTGATTTACCGGAACCAGCTCTACCCTTAATAAAATATCGCTTTTCGACTTCTTCTGTTAAATTTTGAATATAATCAACCGCACCACTTGGAGTTGCTGCACCTAAAAATCTATGTTTTACTTTGGGGGCTTTTTCAGCATTACTGTCATTACCATAAAATAGCGCTATCATTTCGTCAGTCAGTTTATTAGCTTCTAAAAAGTCCATATTAGAAATATAAATTTCTTCAATCTCATCATGAGCCCTTAAAGAAGCCGCAAATGTGTCATATGCTTTTTGAAACTTCTTAGCAATTTCATCATTTAGTGATAGTATTGCTTCCTTGTGTACGGCTAATTTCTTAGAATCCCAAGCAATACCTAAATTCACATATTCCTCAATAACCCCTGGAGCTTTTGGTTCAATTACATGTGGTGCTGTTCCGTCCACTATACCTATTTGAAATTTCGGGATAATTAAGCCATCAACTGAATTGGTATCAGAAGAACAATGTAAATATTCAATATCGATTCCCTTATTTACAATTAATTCTCCTATTGTTTTTATTAAAGTTGATTTCCCAGTACCTGGACCACCTTTTAGAATGAATAGTTTATCTAAATCCTCTAAAGCTGAGTCATAGAGATTATAAAACCCTTTTGCAGTATTACCTCCTGCATAATAATTGAGTATTTTTCCTCTCATCTTTTTCCCTCCATTCAATCTAGGTTATGTAGATTTATTATTAGGGTGTTTGCCTAGCATTAATATTATTGTTTACTTTATTAATTTTAATGTTTATCCGAAGTTGTTGGTGATTCTTAAGTTTGTCTTTTAGATTTCGGATATCTTCATTTTATATGTAATGTCATGATAAGAACTAACATTTCCTAATTTGAACATAAAAAAACATCAGCCAAATAGCTGATGTTTTTGTTTACCAGGCGACGTTCTACTCTCACAGGGGGAAACCCCCAACTACCATCGACGCTGAAGAGCTTAACTACCGTGTTCGGTATGGGAACGGGTGTGACCTCTTCGCAATAATCACCTGATTTATTGAGTTGTACTTCGTACCCTCAAAACTAGATAATGTCATTATCAAACTTGTTAGTTAAGTCCTCGACCGATTAGTATCAGTCAGCTCCACGTGTCACCACGCTTCCACCTCTGACCTATCAACCTGATCGTCTCT